>JAJZSM010000177.1 GCA_021849765.1 Actinomycetes bacterium
GCCTGTCCCCCGATGTCACTGAGCGTGCGCGAGAAGGTGACGAAGGTCAGGTTGACCGCGTTCAGCATCAGCTCGAGGCACATGAACATGATCAGGGCGCTGCGTCGGGTCAGGACGCCGAAGGCGCCGATCCCGAAGAGCAACGCCGCGAGCACGAGGTACCACGCCGCGGGGACGTTCATGACTGGCTCCCTTCCGCGTCGACGGCTCGTTCACGACGAGCGAGCAGCACCGCGCCGACCACCGCCACGATGAGTAACGCCGCGGTTGCCTCGAAGGCGAACAGGTAGGTGGTGAAGACCGCGGTGCCGAGCTGGGTGACGTTCTTCGAACCCGTCGCGAGCGGCTGGCCTGAGGACGAGACCGCGATGGCACCGGTGACCCAGTGCGAACGCGCGAAGAGGGTGATGAGACCCGCCACCGTGATCAGCACGCCGACGCCGGCGAAGACGCGTTGGCCGACCAGCGGCTCGACGCGTACCGTCTCTCGACGGTCGACCCCGAGGAACATGATCACGAAGAGGAAGAGCACGACGATCGCGCCGGCGTAGACGATGATCTGCACTGCGGCGAGGAAGTCCGCCGACTGAGCGATAAAGGCGACGGCCACGCCGAAGAGCGCGAGGATGAGGCTGAGTGCCGAGTGCACGGGGTTGCGCGTGGCGAGCACCCCCACCGCCCCAACGAGGATGAGTAGCGCCGACGTGAGAAAGACCAGCACGTCGGGGATGGCGTAGGCGGTGGCGATCACTTCGATCCCTCCTTGCGGCGAGTCGCCTTGGCGCGCGTCGCGTTGAGCCGCGCCTTGAGACCACGCAGGTTGCTCGGCATGTCCTCGGGCTGCAGGTGGCGGAAGAACGCGTTGCGCAGCTGCTTGGAGCCGGTGGCCTCGTCGTCGCGGTTCTCGGACTGACCCGCCTCGGGAGCGCGAACGCCCGCGCCGAGGTCACCCGTCCACTGGACGACGCCCTCGAAGTCCGCGGCGCCCGCGGGTGAGGTCGCGCGCATCCAGCCACCGGTCATCGCGGCCTCGCCCTCGCGCCAGTCCTCCCACGGCAGGCGCTGGGGGAAGCCCTGGTCGTCCACGAGCAACTCGGCCTTGGTGTAGATGGCGTCGGCGCGGTTGGTGAAGGAGAACTCGAAGAGCTTGGACTCGGTGATCGCCTGGGTCGGGCAGGCCTCGACGCACATGTCGCAGTGGATGCAACGCAGGTAGTTGATCTCGTAGACGTAGCCGTAGCGCTCGCCGGGGCTGACCGGGTGGTCGGGCGGGTTATCCAGCCCACGGACGTAGATGCAGTCCGCCGGGCACACGCCGGCGCAGAGCTCGCACCCGATGCACTTCTCCATCCCGTCCTCGTAGCGGTTGAGGACGTGGCGGCCGTGCTGGCGCGGCTGCTTGGCTCGCTTGGCCTGGGGGTAGCTCGTGGTCACCCGCACGCGACCCATGTGGCGCAAGGTGAGCTTGAAGCCACCGAAGAAATCGAGGGCGCTGGCCATCAGTCCTTCTCCCTATCGGTCCAGGCACGGAGCACGCGTCCGGGCAGCGGTCGTTCGCCGACCGGCGGCAGGATCGAGTCAGCGCTCTCCTCGCGGCCCTGGCCGAGCGCGAAGGCGCGCGTCAGCACCGTCCAGGCGAGGATCACGAGTGCGGCCATCAAGAAGCCCCACGACGGGCGAATGAGGAAGCCCGCGACGATGAGCATCCACCCGAGACTGAGCGGAATCAACCGCTTCCAGCCGAGGTTCATCAGCTGGTCGTAGCGCAGCCGAGGTAGGGCGGCGCGGAACCACACGTAGGCAAAGGCGAACCCGATGGTCTTGACGAGGAACCACAGGATCGGGAAGACCCATCGCACGTGCGGGATGTTCGGCACCCAGCCGGCCGGTCCACCGAGGAAGAGCGTGACGATGATCGCCGACATGGTGATCGTGTTCATGAACTCAGCGAGGAAGAACTGGGCGAAGCGGAAGGACGAGTACTCGGTGTGGAACCCGCCCACCAACTCGGTCTCGGCCTCGACGACGTCGAAGGGCGGTCGATTGAGCTCGGCGGTGATGGCGATAAGGAAGACCACGAAGGGCACGATTCCGAGACGGATCAGGTTCCAGTGCCACACGCCGTGGGACTGGGCCGCGACGATGTCGTGGGTCGAGAGCGAGCCGGTGGCGAGCACGACGGTCACGATCGTCATCCCGAGGGCCGCTTCGTAGCTGATCATCTGGGCACTCGCGCGCACCGCGGACATGAGCGGGTACTTCGAACCCGACGACCAGCCAGCGAGGATGACGCCGTAGACCGAGATGCCCGACATCGCGAGCATCAGTAGGATCCCGATCGGTGGATTGGCCACCTGGAGCATCACCGGGTGCCCGGCGATGTCGACCGTCCCGCCGATCGGCACGATCGAGAAGGTGATCAGTGCGGGCACCACGACGAGGTAGGGCGCGAGCTTGAAGACGAACCGGTCGGCCTCGGCGGGCAGCAAGTCCTCTTTGAAGAAGAGCTTGAGGCCGTCGGCCAGCGTCTGGAAGAGTCCGAAAGGTCCCCAGCGCTGGGGCCCGATACGGCTCTGCATGTCCGAGATCGCCTTGCGTTCGAACCAGATCATCACCGTGACCGCACCCATCAGCGCCGCGAAGCCGATGAAGACCTTCACGATCACGATGATGAGGACCGCCCAGGTCACCCCGTGGGCGAAGAGTGGATCCACCGTTGCCAGCCAGGAGGTCATCGCGTCTCCAATCGAATCTGCGTGATCACCGCGTGCGCGTTAAAGAGCGACGCCAGGGCGTCGGTGCCGTCGCCCGCGCGCGTGCCCACGGGCACGCCCGCCACGCCCCGGGCCAGCTGATCGTCCAGGGCGACGGGCAGGGCCAGCGTGGCGCCTTCCGTGCGAACGGTAACGACGTCACCGGGCACGGCGCCCAGTCGGTCGAGATCGAAGTGGTTGAGGGCGATCGAGGTCGACGGGATCAAGTTGTCCAACGCCGAGGAACCGCGCACCGCGATGCCCCGGTCGTAGAGGCGCCGGCCGGCGAAGACCCGCAGCGCGTAGGCGTCGGTCGGCGGCACGACGACGGGTTGGGCGACGGCATCGGCGAGTGTCGCCGCGACGCTCGAGCCCACGCCGGTCAGGTCCAGCGTGATCGTGTCGCCACCGTGGGACGCCAGTCCCGCCGTTTCAGTCGAACGGAGCCCGGGGATCGCCATCGGGTCGAGCGGTCGGCGAAGCCACCGCTGCGTGCGCCCGACCACGACACCGTCGCCCGTCGCGTCGTTCAGCACCGAGAGCGCCGGGTACCCGGTCGTCTCCTCGATGGCTTTGGCCGCGAGCTCGATCGAGGCGAGCCCGAGGTCGATGCCGAACTCTTCGGCGAGCTCGGCGACGATCGTCACGTCGGACCAGGCCGAACCAGGCGCGCCGACCTTGGCCGTCACCGCACTCACGCGACCTTCGAGGTTCGTCACGGTGCCGTTTCGCTCGTGTTGGACGGTAGCGGGCAGCACCACGTCGGCGTAGGCGAGCGTCGCGCCGCCGTGACCGGTAACCGCAACGACCGAGGCCCGCTCGAGGGCGGCGGTCGCGTGCGCGACGTCAGCCACGTTGCCGAGTAAGCAGCCGCCGAGCAAGAGCACCGCTTGCTGCTCACCCGCGATCATCGCGTCGAGTTGGGCGATCGTGTCGCGTCCACTCGCGCTCGCGTCAAAGCCCCGTCCGGGACGCAGGCGCGGGGCGAGCCCCATGTCCAACGCGCCCATGACGTTGCCGCGTCGCAGCGCGGGCAGGAACGTCGCCTCGGGGTAGCGCACGGCGAGGCGGCGAATCGCCGACTCGACGACGCCCTGGTGCTCGGCGAGGTTGGCGCGCCCGACGACGAAGACGACGCCGCGCCCGGTCTCGCCGAGCAGGTCGTGGGCCGTGGCGAGTTCGAACTCGTCCAGTCCGAGGCCGTGGGGCGCCGAGCCGTTGGCGAGCGCTTCGGCGACCTGGTCCACGTCCCCGGGACGCACCGGCAGTGCGACGCGGGCGTGGCGACGTAGCGCGCTGGGTCCAGCGGCGAACTCCACGAGGTTGGTCTTGCCCGACACGATCCGCGCGCGCAGGCGCAGGAACAGCACCGGTAACTCCTCGCGCAGGTCACCCGTGATGGTCACCACGGTCGCGGCGTTGGCGGCCTCGTCGATGGTCGCCTTGGGCAGAGCCTGGATGAGCGTCGCGTCGAGTCC
>JAJZSM010000178.1 GCA_021849765.1 Actinomycetes bacterium
ACGTCGACGCTCGGCCGTTGGGTCGCGAGCACCAGGTGGATCCCGACCGCCCGGGCCATCTGTGCGATTCGCACGACCGAGTCCTCCACGTCCCGCGCAGCCACCATCATTAGGTCGTTGAGCTCATCGACGACGATGACGATGTAGGGCATCTGCTCGGGTCCAGTGGGTCGAGGGGCGTCCGAGGCGAGACCCGTCGCACGTTCGATCGCCTCGCCGACCTCCTCGGCGATCGTGGGGCCGGGATCAAGCTCGCCCCGATCGATCATCTGCTTGTAGCCGGTCAGGTCGCGCGCCCCGCAGGCGGCGAGCACGTCGTAGCGCCGCTCCATCTCCTTCACGGCCCAGGCCAGCGCCCCGGCCGCCTTCTTCGGGTCGACCACCACCGGCGCGAGCAGGTGTGGGAGATCCTGGTAGTGGCCCATCTCGACGCGCTTGGGGTCGATCAGGAGTAGTCGGACCTGTTCGGGGTTGGCTCGCATCACGAGCGCGGTCACCAGTGAGTTGATGCACGAGCTCTTGCCCGCGCCCGTCGCTCCCGAGATCAGTACGTGGGGCATCTCGCCGAGGTTGACGATGACCGTCTGACCCGCGATGTCGCGACCGATCGGCACGTCGAGGGGATGATGGGCGTCGCGGGCCTCGTCGGTGGCGAGCAGGTCGCCGAGGGCAACGAGCGTCCGGTTCCGGTTCGGCACTTCGACACCGATGGCCGAGCGTCCCGGGATCGGTGCGAGGATGCGCACGTCCGGAGTGGCCATTGCGTACGCGATATCCCGGCTGAGCGCGGTGAGTCGGGCGACCTTGATCCCGGGTCCGAGTTCGAGCTCGAATCGTGTGACGGTCGGACCGACGGTGAAACCGACGAGGACCGTCTCGACCCCGTGGGCCGCGAGCGCCTCGACGAGCTCGGCGCCCGCGCGCTCCACGCTCGCGCGGTCCTGACGCTGCTCGCGCGTACGGGTGAGCAGCGTCAACGGCGGCAACGACCAGGACGTCTCGTGCGCGTCGGGTACGACCACCGGCGCGGGCGCGACGGCGACCTCGACGGGTGCCCACTCGTCGCCGTTTGCGTCGAGGGCGCCCTCATCGGACGACTCCTCCGTTGGCCAGGGCGTCGCCTCGGGCTCGGCGGCGTCCTGTCCCGGGGATGTCTCGTCGTTGCGCGGCGAGCGCGTGCGTCGGGGTTTCGCGGGTGCGAGGGTCGCCACTGCTTCATCGGACTCCGCGGGGCGAGGCCGACTGGACCACCAACGACCGAGGGAACGAACGACCACGCGAATGGCGCGCACGCTCGCCCCCGCGAGGGTACGTAAGCCGATACCGGTGGTGACGATCACCGCCACGACCAACACCGCCAACAACACCACGATGGCGCCGACCTCGCCGAGTCCGCGGACGAGACCGCCCCCGACGACGACGCCGAGCCAGCCGCCGGCTCGACCGAGTTCACGCGCCGTGGCACTCGTCGACGGTCGCCCCCCGATCAGGTCGCCGAGTCCGGCCACGCTGATGAGTCCTAGTGCGAGCCCCCACCCGAGGCGTGCGTTGTCGACTTCGACCTTGCCCCAGAGGATCGCCACCCCGAGCCCGATGAGCACGAGCGGCAAGATGACACGTCCGACCCCGAGCAGGTCACCGACGACGCTGGCGAGCCAACGACCGAACGGCCCGAGCGCATGTACCTCGGCGAGACCGATCAGGATGCCGAACACCACGAGGACGAGTACCCAGACGTCACGGCCGTGACGCTGCCACAGTGATGGCGGCTGTTTCGCGCGGGTCCGACTGCCCGTTGACCCAGCGCGCGCCGATGTCTTCTTCGCGTGTCGGGGTGCGGCCATACCCACTCAACTTACCGAACCGGCGTTCTCGCCGGGCTCTTTACCCACCATTAGGCTTGCGACGTGCCATCAGCCCATCGCTCCTCCACCGAACTCGCCGAACGCCTCGGCGCGCGCGCCGCCTCGTGTACCGTCGTGAGCGCCCGACCGATCTGCGTGTCACTGCACGAGGTCGTGCTGCACGGTGACCCACGACTCGCGGGCGTGCCGGGCAATGATGTCATGGTCCGGGTTCGCCACGACGGTCATCACGTCCGTCGCCGCTACACGGTTCGCTCGGTGGACTACGACAACCATCGGTTCTCGATTTGGGTGAGTACCGACCACGTCGGCGCGGGAAGCGCCTGGGCCCAGTCGGCAGCGGTCGGCGACGCGGTCGACGTCATCGGTCCTCGGGGCAAGATCACCCTGGCCGAGTCGGCCGACTGGCACCTGTTCATCGGCGACGTGAGCGGGCTAGCCGCCTTCTTCCGTCTCGCCCAGAGTATCGAGACCCCTGGTCGGGCCATCTTCATCGTCGAGATTGACGAGGACGACGACGCCTTGACCGCCGACTTCGACGAGGGACTCGGCGTCACCGGTATCTTCGTGGACCGGCGCGACCGCAGTCGCAACGATCCCGCCGGTCTGCTGAGCGGACTGAGCGCTTTCGCCTTCCCGCCGGACCAGGGTCACGCCTACGTGTTGGGCGAGTTCTCGGTGGTGCGCGCCATACGTGACGCGCTGCGCGACCGGGGTCTTCGTGACCAGGACATCAGTCACAAGGCGTACTGGCGACTCGGTCGACCGAACGCCGACCACGGCGAGCCGGACAAGTCCGACTCCTGAATCAGTAGACGACCACGGCGGTCATCAGCACTGGCTGACGCCGGAAGCGCTGACCGAGCAGACGCCCCGCGGCCCGTTGAGCGGCCTTGTTAAGCGCTCCTTCGTCGCGCTCGCCGTCGGCGAGCGCCTCATCGATCGCGTCGCGAACGGCCTCGGTGACCGTGGCAATCAATTGCCGGTCCGTCTCGCCGTCGAACCAGCCACGTGCGACAACCCGTACCGGCTGGACGATCCGCGCGAGTTCGCCATCCACGCCCGCCGACAACAGCAGTACGCCGAACTCGGCGAGCATCCGTCGCTCCTCGAGTGGCCGTTCGTCGAGGTCGCCCGCCGAACCGTCGATGTAGTGCAGACCCGCCGGCACCTCGCCGGCGCGGCGGATCCCATCGGCGCGAACCTCGATCTGGTCACCGTCCTCGCAGAGCAGGATGTGCTTATTGGACAGTCCCATCGTCCGCGCGAGTTCGGCGTGGTGGACGAGGTGGCGGTACTCCCCATGCACCGGAACGAAGTTACGTGGGCGAACGAGCTGGTGGAAGGTACGGAGCTCACCCTGGCGGGCGTGGCCCGACGCGTGGACGGGCTCCTGGCTCGAATCGATGACCTCGGTTCCAGCTCGGTGCAAATCGTCGATGACACGCCCCACTGACCATTCGTTGCCGGGGATGGGGTGCGAACTCAGGATCACGGTGTCGTTGACACCCACGCGCAAGGATCGCGCATCGCCGCGGGACATCTTGGTCAGCGCCGCCATCGGTTCGCCCTGACTGCCGGTGCAGATCACGCAGACCTGGCCGGGCTCGTAGCGATCAACGGTCTCGATGTCGATGAAGTCTGCCGCGTCGGCGTGCAAGAGGTGCAGTTTGCGCGCTAACTTGACGTTCGCCTCCATGGAGCGTCCCATGAGAGCGACTTTGCGCCCCTGCTCGCGCGCGACGTCGATGATCTGCTGGACCCGATGGATGTGGCTCGCGAAGCACGCGACGACCATGCGCCGCTCGGGCCGTTCGAGGAAGAGCCGGCGCAGCGCGCCGCCCACCGTGCGCTCGGAGTTAGTGAACCCCGGCTCCTCGGCGTTCGTCGAATCACACAGCAGCAGTGCGACGCCTTCGTCACCGATCGCCCCGAGTCGAGCCAGGTCCGTGCGACGGTTGTCGATCGGGGTCTGGTCCAACTTGAAGTCGCCCGAGTGCACCACGATGCCCACCGAGGTCCGCACAGCCAGCGCGTGCGCGCTCGGTACCGAGTGGGTTACGGGGATGAATTCAAATTCGAAGGGACCGATGCGACGACGCTCGCCGTCGGCGACCTCGATGAAGGTGCACTTGGCGGCCAGCTTCGCCTCGCTCAGTCGGTGCCGGGCGAATCCCACGGTGAGCGCGGAGCCGTAGATCGGGACGTTGACGTCCTTGATGAGGTACCGCAGGGCGCCGGTGTGGTCCTCGTGACCGTGGGTCAACACGATGCCGTCGACCCGGTCGCGTCGTTCGATCAACCACCGGAAGTCGGGCAGGATCAAATCGACGCCGTACATGGTGGGCTCGGGGA
>JAJZSM010000179.1 GCA_021849765.1 Actinomycetes bacterium
CCGGCGGACCCGCCAACGACGAAGTTCTCGTCGCTTCGCCGAACGAAGAGCGCCGCCGCGTCGATGAAGTTGAGCCGCAGTAGCGCTTGGCAGAAGGCAGCCGCCGTCGCCTCGAGGGAGCCGGAGGTCCGTACCTCGCGCATCAGGTTCGCCAGGTCCTGAGCGTCGCGGTTACCGCGGTCGACGTGGGCCTCGAGCTGGCGTTCGACGCTCAGGTCTCGCTTCACCGCTACGTAGGCCATCACCTCGTTCACGTCGCCGAAGACCGGGGAGATCGTCGTCTCCTCGTCGTAGAGCTCGCCGTTCTTGCGACGGTTGGTGATAACGCCGTGCCACGACTGACCCCGGTTGAGACTGTCCCAGAGGTCGCGGTAGAAGCCTGGTCCGTGAACGCCACTCGCGAACATCGACGGGGTCGCGCCGATCATATCCGTGACGGCGTACCCACTGGTCGCAGTCGTCGCGGGATTGGCGTAGAGGATGCGACCCGTCGCGTCGGTGACGAGAACCGCTTCGGCCGCTTGACCGATTGCGGTGTTGAGCAGGTTGCTCTCGTGGAGTGCCCTCGCGAGTCGTTCCTGCTCGCGCAGGCGCTGCAGGCCGATGCCGACCTGCAGGGCGAGGTCCTCGAGCGTGGTGATCGTCGCGACGTCGAAGGCGTTGACGTCACCGGCGTAGACGCTGAAGGAGCCGTCGAGGAAGCCGTCGACGAAGACGGGGATGCCGATGGAGGAGCGGAAGCCTCGCGCCGTTGCGGCGTTTGACCACGGCACGTAACTGGCCGAGGCGGTCAGGTCGTTCACGAAGAAGGTCTCACCAATCCGTAGCGAGCGGCCCGCGGGACCCTGGCCGAACTCGTTGTCGCCCCACGACAGCGTGATTGAGTCGAGATACTCCCGGTGTTCGCGTGACGAGGCGACGACGTCGATGGACTGGGCACGGTCATGCACCGGGCGGCCGTACCAGGCGAGCAGGTAGCCACCCTCGTCCACGAGGTTCTGGCAGAGCTGGTTCAAGAGGTCGTGGTCGTTCACCGCGCGCACCAAGATCGCGTTGCCGATGGCGAGGGCGTTGAATGCGCGGCGACGCTGCACGAGCGCCTCGATGTCGTGCAGGCTGGCGACCACGCCGCCGAATTGCCCCGTGTCGTCGAATATGCCTCGCAGCTCGGTTCGCATCCAGCGCCGTGTGTCGGACGATGTCCGATACTGGCACTCGAACGGGGGCACCGCCGACCCGTTGGCCGCGGCCGTGCGCGCCTCGAGGCGGGCGGCGGCGACGTCGTCGTCGCACAGGAGGTCTGACACGGGGCGCCCGACGAGTGACTCGGGCGACCAGCCCAGGGTCTGGGTGACCGACGGTGAGACCCACTCGATCCGTCCGTTCAGGTCCGTTCGCCAGATGACATCCGACGCGTTCTCGGCGAGGAGCCGGTATTGCGCCTCTGACGTCGCCATCGCCGCACGCTGGGCGACTTGCGCCTCGGCGTCGCGCCACGAGACGATCCGCGTCACGGTTGCGCCCGTCCGGTCAGGGACGTCGCGGCCCGAGACCGAGAGCCATCGGTATGTCCCGTCGGCTCGACGCAAGCGGACCTCGGTGGTGATGCGCGCCCCTTCGAGCATCGCAGCGCGGTTCGACTTCGCGCACACGAGATCGTCGGGGTGGATGAACTCATCGGTGTAGTGCCCGATCATCTCATCGGGACGCCACCCGAGGAGTTGGTACACCGTGTCGAAGATCCACACGATCCTGCCGTCGGGGTCACCCACGACGACCACGTCGAGCGAGTTCTCGGCGATGAGCTGGTAGCGCTCGCTGAGCAATTGTGCGGACTGGCGTTGGGCGACCTCGTTGTCGATGTTGTGCATACTGCCGATGAGTTCGATCGCACCAACGTCAGTCGTGACTTCGCGCACCGTGATGGCGAAGTAGGAGTACGTTCCCGGCTGTCGCCGCAGACGGGCTTCGAAACTGGTCACGTGATGACGCTCGAGGTGACTGATCCACTGAGGCATGTTGCGAGCGTCATCGGGGTGCAGCAGGTCGACCGCGTTGACGCCCTGGAGCTCGTCGGGAGTCCAGCCGAGCACGGCGTGACTCGATGGTGACGCCCACAGGATCTTCGTGTCAACGTCGGTCTGGAACACCGCCTCCGAGGCGTTCTCCGCCAGGAGTCGGTAGCGCTCGAGCAGGTGGATCTGTTCGGTGACGTCTCGCCAGGAGACCGACAGCACGCCACCGACGCGTCCCACACGCAGGTCCAGCACTACGGACTCACCGCGCAGCGAGTCCCAGTGCGGGTGGGCCCGGAGCTCGAGCGTGTCACCGGTCTCGGCGACAGACACCAAGTGATCCCATAAGGCGTGCTCGGTCGCGTGGGGGTCCACGTCACGGTACCGACGACCAATCAGCTGGTCCGAGTCGAAGCCCAGATCCCGCGCCGCCGCCGCGTTCACTGCGGCGAACTCGAAGTCCTCGGGCGAACCGTCACTCCCGTTGACGATCGCCACGACGACCCGCGGGTCGAACTCCGTGTCGAGCGCCGCGCGTGGCACCACGTCCTCGCCTCGAACCATCCTCGTCACCAGGGTCGCCCTACCGACCGGGCACGTCGCACGAGCGGGGAAGAGTCACACAGTTAATGGCTACTACAACTCCCGGTGAGTGGGACGAGATTTTCCTGTGAGTTCCGTGAGAGCGAGCGACCACCTAGATCAATTCTGGGACCATCTCGATTGCGCCGCACGGGCACTCGCGCACGCAGATGCCGCACCCCTTGCAGAAGTCGTAGTTGAATTCGTACTTCACGTCGCCGCCGAGCTTGATTACCGCGTTGTCCGGACAGACGCCGAAGCAGTTATCACACTCGAAGCAGTTGCCGCACGAGAGGCAGCGACGCGCTTCGAAGAGGGCGTTCTCCTCGGTGAGACCGCCGATAACCTCCTCGAAGTTGGTCTGTCGGCGGATGCGCTCGAGCTCGGGTCGTTCGGTGCGAGGCGCGTCGGCGTAGTACCACGTGTTGAGGTGGTCGCCGGTCGCAAGGTCATGGCGGTCGCCACTCACGAAGTCGACGTTGCGCAGGTACGCGTCGATGCCGCGCGCGGCTCGCTTGCCGTGACCGACGGCGACCGTGGCGGTGCGGTCCGAGGGTGCGGCGTCGCCGCCAGCGAACACGCCACCCTCGTTGGTCATCATCGTGGTCGCCACCTGGACGACACCGTCTCGGACCTCGACGTTGTCGTTGCCCTCGAGCAGCGACAGGTCGGTGTCCTGGCCGAGGGCGAGAACGAGTGAGTCCGCGTCGAGCTCTTCGTATTCACCGGTCGGCTCGGGGAAGCCGTCGGCGTTGAGACGCATCTTCTCTAAGACGAGCCGTTCGTGCTCGAAGCGTTCGACGGTGGAGAGCCAGCGCACGGTGACGCCCTCACCGAGGGCCTGCTCCACCTCTTCGGCGTGGGCGGGCATCTTGTCGCGATTGCGTCGGTACACGATCACCGCGTCGGTCGCGCCGAGTCGACGGGCGGTGCGCGCGGCGTCGAGGGCGGTGTCGCCGCCGCCGTAGACGACGACTCGTCTTCCGAGCATGGGCGGATCCTCGTCGGCGACCTGGTGGAGGAAGGACACGGCGTCGATGACCTTGGAGGAGTCACCGGCCGGGATATTCACCCGCTTGCCGAGCTGGGCGCCCACGGCGAGGAACACGGCGTCGAACCCGCCCTCGCGGCGTTCGGCGTCGATGTCATGGACCGTGTGGTTCACGACGACCTCGACGCCCATGTCGGTGATGCGTGCGATCTCGGCGTCGAGGATCGCGCGGGGGAGTCGGTAGGCCGGGATGCCGTAGCGCAGCATCCCGCCGAGCTTGGGCGAGGAGTCGACGAGTCGAACCTGGTGCCCGAGCTGACGCAGGTGGTAGGCGGCGCTGAGCCCGGCCGGGCCGGCTCCGACGACGAGCACGCGCTTGCCGGTGTCGGGGCCCGCAGCGGGCAGTGACCAGCCGTGCTCGATGGCGGTGTCACCGAGGAACCGCTCGACGGCGTTGATGCCGACCGCCTCGTCGACCTGGACCCGGTTACAGGCACTCTCACAGGGGTGGAAGCAGACCCGTCCCATGATGGCCGGCAGGGGGTTGTTCTCCACGAGCTTTCGCCACGCGGCCTCGTAGCCGCCCGACTCCGCCTCGTAGAGCCAGCCCTGAATGTTCTCA
>JAJZSM010000180.1 GCA_021849765.1 Actinomycetes bacterium
CTGGATGCCAACCTCGTGCCCGGAGGAGCGGTAGTCGGCCACGTCTATCGCGCGGACGTCGAGCAGTACATGGAGGGCATGGAAGTGCTCTCTGTTATGCCGCCTAAGTCCGCGTCCCCGTTGGACCCGCGTAACGAGCGAATCGAATTGATCCCAATTGCCAAGTCGGGCCCTGACGTCATCGTCACCTACGCGCCAAAGGGCCGTGGTCCGCGTCGCGACGGTGCACGCGACGGCGCACGCACCGGCGGCCGTGACGCGCGTCGAACCGGCCCGCGGGCTGTTGGCGACTCACGTGAGCACGCGCGTCGGGACGCGCCTCGCCCCGACGGCGCAGAGCGTCCCGAGGGTCCCGCGCGCGGTGAACGATCTGCACGACCGGCACGAGGCGCGTCGCCTCGTAGCGAGCGCCCCGCGCGCGGTGGCACCCGGCCTCCGCGCCGTGAGCGTCCAAGTGGGCCCATTGCCCCGCCCGTGACGACGATGCATCGCAACGCCCTGTTGGCGACGCTGTCGCCCGAGCAGCTGCCGGTCGCCGAGCAGCTGTTGCGTGGAGGTATGCCAGCCGTGCGCACCGCGGTGGCCGAGCAGAACAAGAACGCGACCGCCCAGGGCCGACCCACCGTCGACCCGGTCACGATCGAGCGCATCGCCGAGGACCTCTTGGGCCGTACCAACCTGGCGATGTGGAAGGACCGCGCAGCTGGCGCGATCGGTGCAGGCAAGGAGTTGCGCCTGCGCGACCTTCGCGCTGTCGTGACTTCGGCCAAGACCGTCTCGCTCGACGAGGAGTCGCGCGCCCAGCTCAAGGAGCTACAGGCCGCCCTGACCACTCGTCTCGAGGCGCTGCGCACGCAGTGGAACGAGCGTCTCGAAGTCGCGGTCTCTTCCAACAATGTCGAGGAAGCCTTGCGACTGGTCGCGCGTCCTCCGGACATGTCCACTCGTGTAGGGGCCGAGATGGCGGTGCGCGTCGTGGGCATCGTCTCTGACGCCCTTACCGTCGAGCAGGCGCCCGAGCGCTGGATGGAGATCGTGACCCTGGCGGTCGACACGTCGATTCGTCGCAACGTGAAGCCTCACGGCATCCCGGACAACGAGCAGTGTCACGCCCTGGCGGTCAAGAGCGCTGGAGCCATCCCCGAGCTGGCTAAGTTGCTGGGCATGAGGGTGCCGCCCCCGCCGCCACCCACTCGCCCTGTTCGTCGTCCGGCTAATCGCCCCGCATCGTAAGCAGCCGGGCTCGCCAGCCCACTGATTCATAGAGCGACTTACTGGCCCGATCCCCGGGTAGTGCCCACGCGTCCAGTGGAGCGACCGCCTTCGCCAGTCCGGCCAGGGTAGATCGCGCGACACCCTGGCGGCGGTGATCGGCTGTCACGAAGAGTATTTTGACAATCCCATTCTCGACGACTGCGAGAGAGACCGGCTGCCCATCGTGTCCGAGCCACATGCTCCCCCTCTCGATGATGCCGGCGAGGTCGCCAAGGTCATCGAAGATCACCGTCGCTCCGCGTACGCCGCGCGACGCCTCGAGCAATTCTTCCCAGAGTGTGTGAACCTCGTGCGTGGCGTGCGCGACGTGTTCGAGGCGCAGCGTCATCGATGACTCAGACGCAGTCGCGACAGAGCGTCTTCGCCTCGTCGGCGAGCTGGCTCGTCTTCTTGAGCAAACGGCACGAGGAGCACCGGAACTCGTCGTCCTGTTTGGGCAGGATCGCCTCAACGAGTTCTGCCGTGGGGTCGATCTCGCCGACCAGGTCGTCATCGTCCTCGGGTGTGGTGGTGCGCCGGATGGTCTCTGCGAGCACCTCGTCAAGGGCCAATTCCACGTCCGCGTCGTCAGCAATGTCCTCGTCGTCGACAACGATCGCCTCGACGGGGACCTCGTCCTCATCGAGTTCGACGTCCGCGTCGTCCTCGTCCTCGTCAGCGACGAGATCTTCGACGTCGACACTCTCGGCGTCGTCAATCTCGGCTCCGACGATCTCCTCGTCAAAGCCCTCGGCTAGTTCTTCCTCGTCAAATACTTCGTCTGCGTCGCTGTTGCTAGCCATAACTACCCTTCTATCTGGCGCTGGCAGTGTAGAACCTTTTCGGTGGTCCATGTGCCATTTCCCTTAAGTAATGGCTAAATCTGAGCAGTACTCAACTTTCGAGGCGGCGCCGCTCGGCGCGCCGCTCGGCTTCGAGGCGTTCGAGGTCGGTGTCGGCGTGGTCCACGAAGGCCATTGCCCCGGCCAGGGCGCGATGGCCGGCGACTTGGGCTATCAATTCGTGCATGCGGTGCGCGACGCGCCGGTAGTTGGGGTGCCCCTGGGGGCTGGAGCGTAGCTCGATGAGGTGCATGGCCTCGCGAGCGTTCATCTGGATCGCGTAGCGGATGCGAAAGGCCAGGGCTACCGCATATTGAGCGCCCTGGGGGAACTCCTCGACGAGGTCGTGATAGAGGTCAGCTGAGCGCGACAGGGACTCCTCGTAGGGCTCCCTCAAGCCGGCCTCAGCCACGATCTCGGGCACGTCATAGCCCAGATCCACCGTCAGCGGCTGCCAGTCCACGGTCAAGAGCCGGTGGCGCTGCAGGTCACGAAACGCCCCGTAGTCGGTCACGAGCTCAAATCGGTAGTCAGTGCGCTCAAACGCGCGTCCGGGACGATGGCGGCGATTCGTGCGCTCTCCGACGTAGGCGCTGAAGAGGTCCTGGCGCGCACGGCCGTCGAGCCCGTCGACCACTGCACGCGCCTGCTCGTCGGACAAGGTGGAGGTTTCGAAGACGATTGCCTCGAGAATGCGCGTCTCGCCCTCGGGGTCGTATCCCACGAGTCGCACCACGTCGCCCTCGTCGCGCGGGTGAGGGGTGGACCACGAATCAACCAATTCGCCAGTCGCGCGATGTGTGTCGGCCAAGTACGCCGTCCACGCCCCCCCGCGCTCAGCGACGTTGAGGCGCTTGAGAAACGAGGGGATCACCTTGGCTAGTTCTTCGTACATCAGTTCTGCGTAGTCGCGAACCTCCTCGAGGGGGTGGGCGCGCATGCGCAACAACAACGCCTCGTACGCCTGACCCGACGCGTAGATCCCCAGGTTCGACAGAGCGCTGGCCGGCAGCAGCCCACGCACCGCGTCCAGGGCCTTGGCCCGGACTGCTTGGCGATAGACAAAGTCAGTGTCTTCGGGGGTCTTGGGAAAGCGCCGGGTCAACCAATCGGTGAGCGTGCGCAGGAGTTGACCGTAGGTGTCGAACATGCGGTCCATCTCGCCCACGTAACGCGCCCCGTAGCGTGACTCGAGGAGCTGGGCGTCGCGGTAGAAGCGATAGTGGCCGTTGGAAAGTCGCTTGTCGTAACCCAGATAGCGGGTCGACTGCTCGAGGTAGCTCGCCAGACGTCCGCGCTCGAGCACCTTGGTCAGGACGTTGCTCGCCTGCTCGCAGGCCAGGTGCACCCCGCCGAGCTGGGCCACCGAGTCGTCACCGTACTCGTAGAAGATGCGCTGATAGAGCTCGTCGGCGCGGTCCAGCCCCGTGGTCGCGTCGATTGACGCGTCCCCGCTGAGATCGAGGTCGCCGGCGAACTCGTCGAGAAAGAGCCTTCGTAGGCTCTTCGACGAGCGTGAGTAGCGTGCGAAGAGCGCGCCCTTGACGACCTCAGGCAAGTTCACCAGCGCGAACACCGGTCCCTCGAGGTTCGTGAAGTACCGTCGCAGGACCGACTGCTCGGCGTCGGTGAACTCTTCGGCGACATAGGGGTGCATGGGTAATCGAGACTAGAGCGCCCGTCAGCCGAGCTGGTGGACGCTGAAACTGCCCGCGACGACGCTGCGCATGATCGCGTCACGGGCTTCGCGGGCCACCTCGACGACGCCATAGCGCGGGGAAAGCCGCGTCACCTGCTCGCAGAGATCCGCCACCTGCTTGGCGTTTCGCACGAAATCCCCCGGTGAGGTCTGACCCAACTCGAGGTCGGCCAGATCTAGCACCGTACCCAGGGACGCCCCGCGGGCCCAGGCGGCGATGACCGTCGCGAAGCGGCCGTCGGGCCCGCGGGTGTGTGGCACCGAGAACTCGTCCTCGAGGTTGGAGAGCGTCGCCGCTTCGACCGAGATCTCCCCCAGGCGCTCGGCGATCACGTCGCGGCGTTGAGGGCCTAGGCGGTCGTTGATCACCCGACGACGCTTCACGGACACCTGGC
>JAJZSM010000181.1 GCA_021849765.1 Actinomycetes bacterium
ATCGTCGAGCGGCTCTGGGCCCGCGACGAGAGGTTGAGGTGCCCCTTGGAGAGCAGGAAGAAGTCGACGATGAACACCGCGGTCAGTGGGACGAACACCGATCCGAGCAGGACGAGGAAGTTCTCGTAGTCGGCGATGTTGATCCCGAGGGCCAGTGCCGTGGTGAGCGCCGACACGATGAGTGCGAGCACGCGCCGGTCCCAGAGTGGCCGAAGGTTCTGGATCGAGACGACGGTCGAGTACACGTCCGCGAAGGACTGGTCGAGTTCGCGCGCGGCGAGCAGCGCGAAGGCGAGGGTGCCGAGGGGCACGGCGATGAATGCGCCGTAGATGTCCGACGGTGAGCGCGCCACGGTCACGAGAGCCACCAGGCCGATCACGTAGCAGAGCACCTGGGTGACGCCGTAGCCGACGAAGGCGCCCCAGAAGGCCGTGCGGGGTGTGCGCGAGTGACGCGTGTAGTCGGCGGCGAGCGGGGCGAAGGAGATCGCGACGGCGATGACTGTGTCGGTCGCCGCCCAGAAGCCGGTCCAGGTGCCGTGGGCGAGTGCGGGCATCGGGTGACGAAGCAACTCGACGAAGAGGTAGACGAGCACCACCAGCACGGCTGGCGTGGCGATGCGCCGCAGGATACGGATGGCCCCGAGCGGGTACAGGGTCAAGAGCCCCGTGATCACCCCCGCGATGAGCACGTAGGCCCACTGGGCGAGACCTGGCTCGACGGTTCGCGCGGCCGTTGCGATGGTGACGAGCTCGAAGATCCCCCAACCCAGCAGTTGCACGATGTTGATCAAGGTTGGCAGGTAGGACAGTCGGCTCCCGAAGACGCCCCGGAGCAAGACCATGGCCGGCGCACCCGTGCGCGCACCGGCGATGCCCGAGAACGCGATCGCGAGGGTGCCAAGCACCGTGCCGAGCAGGATCGCCGTCAGCGCGGCGAGTAGCGAGAGTTCGGGGGTCCCGCCGCCGTTGGGCTGCAGGACGAAGATGGCACCGGTGAAGCCGAGCAGACTGACGCCGAGGTTGCCCCACAGCCCGAACTGATCAATGATCCCGAGTGGTTGAGGGACGGGCTCGACGAGGGTCCGCGGCACTTCGGCGTGACGGTCTCCCGAAACCAATGTGAATGACGAATCTGGCTGGCTGGTCACCATGACCTCCTTACGCCGGCATTACCCGGACAAGTTCGACGGTCGGTGGCACTGCGGCCCGTAGGCCAGCCACCCTCTCAGCCCGGTACGTCCGAGCTCCCGTTGTACAGCGACCCCAGCGTACCATCGCGACCGGCGGGCACTGGCTGCGGCGATGGATTCGCCGGTCGGGGTCGATTGGAGGCGATTGGCCCGGATACCCCATGGGGTATACTCGATCAGCGTCCCACAGGAGGTAATCAGTGATTTCTGAAGTTGACGTCCGTACGTTCATCGCCGCCCACGCCGACGGTGCCCACGTCCTGGACGTGCGCGAGCCCCACGAATACGAGGCCGGTCACGTCCCCGGTGCTCGGCTCGTCCCGCTCAGCACCGTGCCCGACGTGGCGCGCGAACTGCCGATTGGTCCCCCGATCTACGTGATCTGCCAGAGCGGCAGTCGAAGCCGGGTCGCCGCGGCGCACCTCGCTCGGATCGGTCACGATGTGCGCGCGGTCATCGGTGGCACGAGCAGTTGGGTCAGCGCCGGACGCCCGGTGGTGCGCGGCTTGCGTGCGAACATCGCCTGATCGTCCCGGGCGGCCCCGGGTCGACTTGGTCGCGGCGTCCGGCGAACCAACGGGGGCCGAAGGTGCTCGCGCCGGATTACTTGTTGTGGCCGACGTGCCACTTGGCACAGACGGCGCACTGATAGACGTTCATCGGTGCCCCGTCGCGTTTGGACAGTAGACGGGCGCGGGCCTCAGCGTCCTCGCGCCGGTCGTAACCGACCTTCGGCCGTCCCCGTGCCGTGGTGTGCGAACGCGGTCCGCGACGAAGTGATGTGCCTGGTTTCCCTCGACCGCCGTAGCGGCCCGACCAATAGAAGACGAAGGCAACGATCGCGATGGCGACGACCAAGACGATGACGGTCACCACGGTCGCCGTCTCCGGTGGGGTCGGGCGCAGTGGTACGTGTCGGTGCTCGTCGTGGAGCGGCGAGAGGGTGACGGCGACGTGACGCTCCGTCGCGTAGGGGCGCGACCCGGTGATCGAGAGGTGCCCTCGTCCATCGACGCAGTCGCCGTCGGGCTAAGGGTCAGCTCAGTATGAAATCCGCGACGGCCCGTGCGAACCCCTCCTCGGCATTGGTAGTGGTGACGACGTGGGCGGCGCGCTGCACGGCGGAGTCTGCGTTGCCCATTGCGACGCTGAACCCGGACGCCTGGAACATGGCCACGTCGTTATGCATGTCGCCGATCGTCGCGATCTCCTGGGGGGCGATGTCGTAGCGCTTGGCCAAGTAGTCCACGACGCCGCCCTTGTTGGCGTCGGGGTTGGTGACGTCGAGGTAGTAGGTCTGTGAACGAGTCGCCGAAACGCGCGTCGTGAACCGTTCGTTCGTCGCCGACCAGGCGGCGGCACTCGCGTCGGCGTCGTCGCTCACGCCGACGATCTTGTTGACCCCATGTATGACCCCCTCGAAACTCGCTACCTCGGTTGGACCGCCCTCAAGGATCCGCGCCTCCTGGTCGACGTGGGGACCATCCTTGTCAAGGACAAACCAATCGTCGCTTCGAAAGACCCAGATGGACATCGCGTGAGCCTGCAGTACGTCGATGATGTCGCCAACGATGTCGTCGTCTATCGTTCGCTCCTCGATCACGGTGAGATCGTCGTTCACGATCGCACCGCCGTTGAAGGCGCCGAGGGGTGTCGTCAACCCGAGCGGCTCGACGAAGCGGACCAAGCCGCGCGGCGGTCGCGCACTGGTGATGGCGAAGGTGATCCCCGCGTCACGCAACTCGTGCACGGCGCGGATTGACGGGGCCGTCAACTCCTTTTCGGGCGTGATCAGCGTGCCGTCGACGTCTGAGAGCAGGAGCCGGATGCGGCCGGTCATTCGGGCAGACACCACGTGTTTGGGGCGATGAGGTCGATCGCGGAAGTGGGCCCCCATGAACCCCGGGCGTAGGGCTCGACCGTCGGCGGCGACGCGAGCAGATCCGCGCTCACCTCCCAGAGTCGTTCGATACCGTCGGAGCGTGTGAAGAGCGTGCGTTTACCCAACATCGCCTCGAGGATGAGGTATTCGTAGGCCTCGAGGTGGTGGGCCTTTTGGAAGGAATTCGCGTAGTTGAACGTCATCTCGGCGGCGTCAAGACGCATCTCGGGGCCGGGCTGTTTGGCGAAGAAGTGCGCGTGGATCGATCCCGGGTCGGCGAAATCGACGACGAGGCGGTTGCCACGGTTGGCCGGTGCCCCCTTGGCGAGGGGGAAGAGTCGCATGACCGGCTCTTCGAATCCGATGGTGATGACCTGGCGGCTCTCGGCGAGCGCCTTACCGGTGCGCAGGTAGAAGGGCACGCCCTTCCAGCGGGTGTTCTCGATCTCGGCGCGAATGGCGACGAACGTCTCGGTCGGTGAGTCGCGCGCGACGCCGGCTTCGTCGCGGTAGCCATCGTACTGGCCACGAACGACCTGGGCGGGGTCGATGGGCCGCAAGGTCTCGAACACCTTGTGGACCTCATCGCGCAGCGGCCGCGCCTCGAGTGAGGTCGGCTGTTCCATCGCAATGAAGCCCATCACCTGGAACAGGTGGCTCACGACCATGTCGCGAAAGGCGCCAGTTCCCTCGTAGAACGCGCCGCGTCCCTCGATCGTGAGTGTTTCGGGGACGTCGATCTGGACATAGCGGACGTGGTCGCGATTCCACAGAGGTTCGAAGAACCGGTTGGCAAATCGCAGGGCGAGGATGTTGTCGATCGACTCTTTGCCGAGGAAGTGGTCGATGCGAAAGACCTGGGTCTCGTCGAAGTTCGCCTTTATGACGGCGTTTAGCTCTTTTGCCGAGGCGAGGTCGACGCCGAAAGGCTTCTCCAAGATCACACGGGCGTTGCGACGCAGGTCCGAGGCGCCCAGCATGGTGACCAGACCCAGGACTGCATCGGGTGGGACCGCGAGGTGGAACAGACGGTTGACGTCACCGCCGATGGCCGCCTCGGCCTTGTCGATGGCGGCGAGGAGCGCCGACCCGTCCTGCGCC
>JAJZSM010000182.1 GCA_021849765.1 Actinomycetes bacterium
CGCGGAGGCCAACGCCGACCCCCAGTTGCGCTTCATCGCCCAGACCCGCGCCTGGCCGTCCCCGGGGGTTCGCTGGCGTATCTACCTGATCAAGTCGAGCCCGATGGTCGAGGGGCTCGCCAGTGAGCCCAACGTCGTCAGTGGCCTCGCGGGTCGCATCGCGTGGCTCGCGGCCAACACGGCGTGGTGGCTCGACCCGGCCCGATGGTCGGTGCTCGCCGCGGCGAGTGGGCCGCCCTCGTGGCCGCGCGCCTCGTCAATCACCGACCTGCACCCGAGTGCCGCGCTCGCCAAGGAGACCGTGACCCGCGTCGTCATTGGTCTCCAGCGGATCTCATTCCACGTCGACCGCCTGGGCGTACCGACCCTGGTCAAGATCTCGTACTACCCCCGCTGGCACGCGATCGGAGCCACGGGACCGTACCGCGTGAGCCCCAACCTGATGGTGGTCGTGCCCACGAGTCACGACGTCACGATGGTCTACGGATCCACGCCGGCGGTGACCCTCGGCAACTGGCTGAGCGACGTCACCGTCGCACTCGGCCTGGTCGTGGCGTGGAACGCGTACAAGAGGCGCCGACGGTCCCGGCAGTAGCATGACCAGCGTGGATATCGCCGCGATCTTCAAGGCCTATGACGTGCGCGGGACGTATCCTGATCAACTCGACGAGGTTGTCGCGCGTGCAGTCGGCGCGGCGTTCGCTCGCTTTACTCGTTCACCGAGGCTGGTGATTGCCCGTGACATGCGCCAGTCCGGCGTGTCGCTCAGCGCGGCCTTCAGTGATGGCGCACGTGGTGAAGGCGTCGAAGTGGTGGACCTGGGCCTCGCGTCGACGGACCTGCTGTACTTCGCGTCCGGGTTTCTCGACGCACCGGGCGCCATGTTCACCGCGTCGCACAACCCGGCCATCTACAACGGGATCAAGCTGTGTCTGGCCGGCGCCCGACCAGTCGGTGTGGAATCCGGGCTGCTCGACATCGCGGCCGACGCGCACGGTCTGCTCGGCGTCGTGGCCGAACCTCGCGCCGACCGGGTCGAACGGGACCTTTGGCCCGACTGGATCGACCACGTGCACTCCTTCATCGACGTCACGGCGCTGCGCCCGCTGCGCATCGTGGCCGACGTCGCCAACGGGATGGGGGGACTCGTCGCGCCCCGGGTCTTCGCGGGCCTGCCCGTCGAGCTCGACGTGCTCTACCCGGACCTGGACGGGAACTTTCCCAACCATCCGGCCGACCCGCTCAACCCCGCCAACCTGGTGGACCTCCAGCGTCGTGTCCTCGAGACGGGGGCCGATATCGGGCTCGCCTTCGACGGTGATGCCGACCGGGTCTTCGTCGTGGACGAGCGAGCCGAGCCCGTATCGGGCTCGACGACCACGGCGATGGTGGCGGCCGCGCTCTTGGACCGACACCCCGGCGCGACCGTGCTCTACAACCTGATCTGTTCTAAGTCCGTGCCCGAGGTCATCGCCGAACACGGCGGGGTCGGCGTGCGCACACGGGTGGGCCACAGCTATATCAAGCAGGTGATGGCCGAAACCGGCGCCATCTTCGGTGGCGAGCACTCGGGTCACTACTACTACCGCGACAACTACCGCGCTGACTCGGGCATCATCACCGCCTTGATCGTGCTCGAGTTGTTGAGTCGCTCAGACGTGCCGCTTTCGGCGCTGCAGGCGCCCTTCCAGCGCTACGCCGCCTCGGGCGAGCGCAACACCGAGGTGGCCGATCCCGCCGGCACGGTCCGCGCCATCGCTCAACGCCTGCGCGACGAGGGCGTCGCGGTTGACGAGATGGACGGGCTGAGCGCCGATTTCGGGAGCTGGTGGTTCAATCTGCGACCGTCGAACACCGAACCGCTGCTCCGGCTCAACGTCGAAGCGCGAGACGAGTCGAGCTGCGAGCGCGGCGTCGACGAAGTCGTCGCGATGATCAAGGAGGCGTGATGGCCCTCGACCCGTTCCTGCTGGAGTTGTTAGAAGACCCCGTCGATCACGGTCCACTGCTGTACCTGTCGGACGCGAGCGTGCTCTACAACCCGCGTCGCCGGGTCGCCTACGAGGTGCGCGGGTCGATCCCGGTCCTCTTGCCCGACGAAGCCCGAGCGGTCGCTGATGAGGAGCACGACCGGTACGTGGCCGACCCCGAGGCCCGGTCGACCGGTCGACCGGTCAGCTGAGTCGCTCGACGACCATGGCCATGCCCTGGCCGCCGCCGATGCACATCGTCTCCAAGCCGTAGCGCTTGTCGCGGTCCTCGAGGCCGTTGAGCAGGGTGGTCATGATGCGCGCACCGGTCATGCCGAAGGGGTGGCCGAGCGCGATGGCCCCGCCGTTCACGTTGAGCTTGTCCCAACTGATGCCGAGGTGCTTCGCCGAGGGGATCACCTGAGCCGCGAAGGCTTCGTTGATCTCGACCAGGTCGATGTCGTCGATGCTCAGCCCGGCTCGAGCCAACGCCTGACGGCTCGCCTCAACGGGACCGAGGCCCATGATCTCGGGGTTAAGGGCGCTCACGCCACTCGAGACGATCCGCGCGAGCGGCGTCAACCCGAGCGCTTTGGCTCGGGTGTCACTCATGACGATCACCGCGGCGGCGCCGTCGTTGAGCGGGCAGGCGTTCCCGGCCGTGACGGTGCCGCCCTCGCGAAAGACCGGGGCCAAGGCCGCCAACTTCTCGAGCGTGGTCCCAGCCCGAGGACCGTCGTCGGTCGTGATCACGCGTCCGTCGGGGAGCGTGACGGGGATGATCTCGCGCTCGAAGAAACCGTTGTGCTGACTCGCGACGGCGAGCTCCTGGCTGCGCAGGGCGAACTCATCCATCTCAGCGCGCGACACGTGCTCGTACTCAGCGACGTTCTCGGCGGTCTGGCCCATCGCGATGTACACGTCGGCCAGCCCCGAACTCGGCGTCCACGGGTCGCCGACCCGCTCCGAGCGCGCCGTCGTGCGCGCGATCGCTTCGTCGAAGCGAGGGTTCATCGCCTTGGCGATGTCCGAGGCCCCGTTGCCGAAGCGCGACACGGTCTCGACGCCCGCGGCGATGAAGACGTCGCCCTCGCCGGCCTTGATCGCGTGCGCGGCCATGCGGATCGTCTGGAGCGACGATGAGCAGTAGCGGTTGACGGTGACGCCGGGGACCGTGTCGAGTCCGGCGAGGATGGCGACGACGCGCGCGATGTTGAATCCTGATTCGCCCGCCGGCTGACCACAACCCATCATGAGGTCGTCAATGGTCGTCGGGTCCAACTGGGGGACCTTGGCCAAGACCTCGGCCACGACGTGGGCGGCGAGGTCGTCGGGGCGTACGTCGACCAATGATCCCTTGAACGCTCGACCGATGGGCGAACGACCGGTGGCGACAATGACGGCTTCGGGCATGGATCCTCCTTGGGGCAGTAACCCTGTGGAGCATAGTGAACAACCGAAGGGCCGTTCGCTCCAAGGATCAGGCGACGCCGAGCGGCCCCGCGTCCTCGAAGCCCTGGCGCACGCCATGACCGGCTCGACGGGCGAGCTGCTCGGGCTCGAAGAGCATCCAGTACGCGTTGCGCGCGTGTTTGGCCGAGCGGTTCTTAAACACCGAGGCCAAGACCTCGGGGTCATCGGCCTCGTCCTCGTGGACGAAGACCTCGAGGATGGGTGTCGAGGTGAGCAGTTGGGCCTGCATGATTCCGAGCGCCGCCTCGTGGGCGCACTGCTTGTCGATGGGGGCCTTGCCGGGCATACCGAGGGCGACCACGATCGAGCAGCCGTCGCGTTCGATGAGGTTCTTCGCCGCTACCGCCAGGTCCTTGAAACCGGGGACGGTCTTCGAGACGACGGTGAAACGACTCCCGTAACCGGGACACTCCGCCAACTCGGCGCGCGCGGCGCCGCCCATGTCGTAACGGGCGAACATCGTGTCCACCACGCCGATGCGCGCCGCTACCTCGTGCTTGGACTTCTTCTTTCCCATTGCAACCTCCACTGCCAGTGTAGGGACGTCGCTCAGCGCGGAGCGAGGCCGACGATGGCCTCCTCGAGCGTGACGCCCACGGGCACGATCGCGATCGTCGGCATCGAGACGCCAGCCTCGACGTAACGCTCGACGTGTTCGCGACAGGCGTCGAAGGATCCGTGAATGATCAGCGCGTCGACGA
>JAJZSM010000183.1 GCA_021849765.1 Actinomycetes bacterium
GAGGTCGAGTTCCGCGCCCAGACCGTCACCGAGCGGCTGCAGATCATGGCCTTCTTGAACCGCGGGCTCGAGATCCGCTTCGTCGACCAGCGCGCCGGCCGGGCGGCCAAGGAGACCTTCAAGTACTCCGGCGGCATCGTCGACTACGTGCGCCACCTCAACAACTCCAAGGAGTCGCTCTTCCGCAAGGTCGGCTACTACGACCAGTCCGAGGAGGGCCAGGAGGTCGAGGTCGCCTTCCAGTGGAACACCGGCTACTACGAGAGCATCCACTCGTTCGCCAACGGCATCGCCACGATCGAGGGCGGCATGCACGAGGAGGGCTTTCGCAAGGCGATCACCAACGTCATCAACCGCTACGCGCGCAAGCGGAACCTCCTGAAGGAGAAGGAGGAGAACCTCAAGGGTGAGGACATCCGCGAGGGACTCACCGCGATCGTCTCGGTACGCCTCGCCTCGCCCCAGTTCGAGGGCCAGACCAAGGGCAAGCTCGGCAATGTGAGCATTCGCTCCCTCGTCGAGCGCGCGACCAACGAGAAGCTCGCCGACTGGCTCGAGGAGAATCCCCGCGAGGGTGGCCAGATCGTGGCCAAGGCGATCCAGGCTTCGCGGTCGCGCATGGCGGCCCAGCACGCGCGAGACCTGACCCGACGCAAGAACGCACTCGACGGCGCGGGACTTCCGGGCAAGCTCGTCGACTGCTCCTCTCGCGACCCACGCGAGTGCGAGCTGTTCATCGTCGAGGGCAACTCGGCCGGCGGCTCCGCGAAGGACGCCCGGGACCCGCGCACCCAGGCGATCCTGCCGATCCGCGGCAAGATCCTCAACGTCGAGAAGGCGCGCTCGGACAAAATCCTGAAGAACACCGAGATCCAGGCGCTCATCGCGGCGATCGGCGCCGGGGTCGAAGCCGAGTTCGACGTGAGCAAGGTCCGCTACGACAAGATCATCCTGCTCGCGGACGCCGACGTCGACGGCAGCCACATTCGCACCCTGCTGCTCACGTTCTTCTTCCGCCAGATGACCGACCTCGTGAACAACGGCCACGTCTACGTCGCCCAGCCGCCGCTGTTCTCGACGCTCGTCGGCAAGGAGAAGACCTACCTGCGCGACGACCTCGCCAAGGCGCGCTTCCTCCAGGAGCACCCGGAGCACCGCAACGAGTTCCAGCGCCTGAAGGGCCTGGGCGAGATGGACTATGACGAGCTGCGCGAGACGACGATGGACCCCACGAAGCGCGCCCTGCTCCAGATCACCGTCGAACAGGCCGCGCTCGCGGACGAGGTCTGCTCGATCCTGATGGGCGACGACGTGCCCCAGCGTCGTCACTTCATCCAGACCAACGCAAAAGACGTTCGATTCCTAGACATCTAGGACCGGAGGACCATGGCACGCAAGAAGAACGACTCGGCGAACACCCCGGACGACGGGACCGACGTCGTCGTCGGCTACGTCGAGCCAATCGAGATCAACCTGGAGATGGAACGCTCGTTCCTCGAGTACTCGATGTCGGTCATCGTGTCGCGGGCCCTGCCCGACGTGCGCGACGGACTCAAGCCGGTGCACCGGCGCATCCTCTACTCCATGTTCGACCAGGGACTGCGCCCGGACCGGCCGCACTCGAAGTGCGCCAAGGTCGTGGGCGAGGTCATGGGCACCTACCACCCGCACGGCGACACCGCAATCTATGACGCGCTGGTGCGCATGGTCCAGGACTTCTCGATGCGCCACCCGCTCATCAGCGGACACGGCAACTTCGGCGGCACGGGTCCCGACGAGGGCGCGGCGGCCATGCGATACACCGAGTGCCGGCTCGCTCCGCTGGCCCTGGAGATGCTCGACTCGATCGACGAGGAGACCGTCGACTTCGAGCCCAACTACGACAACACCAACCAGCAGCCGACGGTGCTGCCCAGCCGCTTCCCGAACTTGCTCGTCAATGGTTCCCAGGGCATCGCGGTGGGCATGGCGACCAAGATCCCCCCGCACAACCTCGCTGAGGTGATCGACGCCACCCTGCACCTGCTCGCCAACCCCGCCTCGACGCCCGATGACCTGATGCGCTTCGTGAAGGGTCCGGACTTCCCGACCGGCGCGCAGATCCTCGGTCGTCAGGGCATCCTCGACGCCTACCGGACGGGGCGCGGCTCGATCAAGGTGCGCGCGGTCGCCGAGGTGGAAGAGCACCGTGGCGACACCCGCATCGTCGTCACTGAATTCCCCTACGAGGTGTCCGTCGAGTCGGTCGAGGAGAAGATCTACGACCTGGTGAAGTCGGGCGACCTCGAGGGCGTGGCCGCGGTCCAGAACGACTCCGCAGGCCGCCAGGCGCGCCTCGTGATCCGCCTCAAGCGCGACGCCAACGCGAACGTCGTGCTCAACAAGCTCTACAAGAACACGACCCTGCAGACCACGTTCGCGGTCAACATGCTGGCCCTCGTCGACGGGGTGCCCCGCACGCTCAACCTGGCCCAGGCGCTCACCCACTACATCGCCCACCAGGTCGAGGTCGTGACCCGGCGGTCCCAGTTCCGGCTGCGCAAGGCCCAGGCCCGCGCCCACATCATCGAGGGCCTGCTTCGCGCGATCGACATGCTCGACCTCGTCATCGCGACGATCCGCGGATCGGACGATCGGCCGGCCGCGCGCGTGGCACTCATGGCCGAGCCATTCTCCTTCTCCGAGGAACAGGCGAACCACATCTTGGACATGACCCTCGGGCGGCTCACGCGCCTCGGGCGCACCGAGCTCGAAGAGGAGATGGCGCGCCTGCGCGCGGCGATCGCCGAGCTCGAGTCGATCCTCGCCAGTGACACCAAGCTGCGCGCGGTGATCGCCGACGAGATGACCGTGGTCAGGGACAAGTACGCGACCGCGCGGCTCACCCAGGTCGTGAACGACCCGGGCGAGCTCGGCGTCGAGGACCTCATCGACGACGAGGACATCGTCATCACGATGACCCGCGCCGGCTACGTGAAGTCCGTGTCCGCCGCCGCGTTCCGCACGCAGGGTCGAGGCGGCCGGGGCGTGCAAGGCGCGAAGCTGCGCGACGAGGACTTCGTCGACCAGATCGTGCACACGACCACCCACGCGCACCTGCTGCTGTTCTCGAATCGGGGACGCGTCTTCCGGCTACGGGGCCACGAGATCCCGATGAAGGAGCGCACGGCCAAGGGCACCGCGGTGGTGAACCTGCTCAACCTGCTGCCAAACGAACGGATCCAGGCGATCGTCGCCACCAACGACTTCCCCGAGGACGAGTTCCTCGTCTTCGCGACGGCCAACGGGACCGTCAAGAAGACGTCGTTCTCCGAGTACGACAAGTCGCGCCGCGAGGGCTGGATCGCGATCAAGCTGCGCGACGGCGACGAGGTGGTGCGCGTGGTCGCCACGGCCGGCGAGGACGACCTCATGATGGTCACGTTCCGCGGCATGGCGATCCGCTTCAACGAGTCCGAGGTCCGCGAGATGGGCCGTGACGCGACCGGCGTGCGGGGAATCCGCCTGAAGGACGACGACCGGGCGATCTCCCTCGACGTGGTGCGCGACGACGCCGACCTCTTCCTCGTCACCGACACCGGCTTCGGCAAACGCGTCAAGACCGACCGCTTCAACGTCCAGGGCCGTGGCGGCCAGGGCGTGCGCGCGATCCGGCTCACCGCGGCGCGCGGCTTCGTGGTCGCGTCACTGATGGTGGAGCTCTCCGACGAGGTGCTGCTCGCCTCGAGCGGTGGCGTGCTGATTCGCACGCCCGTGCGCGAGGTCTCCTCCCAGGGCCGCGACGCGACGGGCGTGCGCGTCATGAACCTCGACGACGGGCACAGCGTGTCGACCGCCGCGGTCGTTCCCTCCGAGGAGTAGTCAGCGACGGGCCCAGGCGCGATTCAGCGCGTCGAGGATTGGTTCCTCGCCCTGGGCGCCCGAGACGAGGAACGTGCGGTCCAGGACGAACGCGGGCACACCGGTGATGCCGAGCTCGCTCGCGAGCCGTTCGTCGGCGCGGACCTCGTCGGCGAAGGCGTCGCCGCCCCAGAGCGACGACGACCCGGCCACCCCCACCTCGCTCGCGAGCTGGTCGAGGGTTGCCGGGTCGCTGACGAGCAGCCCGTCGCTGAAGTAGGCGGCGTGGAGCCGGCGGGCCAT
>JAJZSM010000184.1 GCA_021849765.1 Actinomycetes bacterium
TGGTGCGGTGTGGCAGGAACAACAATTCAAAGGAAGAATTAACTCTACGGAAATAGGGGCTGACCTGCGTCGCGACGAATAGGCGTACCGGGTCGGGTCGGACAATTTCACGTGTCGACCCCCACCGGTCCACTTTTTGGGGTACGTCGCGCGAGTGACGTTGTCGCGTGGTTCGGGCACGATAAGCGGTCTATGAATTGGTGTGACTAGCCAGTAAGCGTGACGAAGCGTTCGGCGCTCAGCGCATCGCCGCAACGAGAATTTCCGGTGTCGTCGGACACGTGAAACGGAATCCCCGATCGATCAATCTCGCCGGCTGGACCCGCTGGCTGGCGAGCACCGCCTCGTGGGCGAGCTGGGGACCGAGCGCGACCGCGAGGGCGGCGGCGGGCACGCGGAGCACGGCTGGACGGCCCAGGGCATGTGCGAGGGCGCGGGTGAAGGCACGATTAGTCACCGGATCAGGTGCGCTGAGGTTGACAGGTCCCGCGTCGGGCTGGTCGATCAGTGACAGAATCGCGCGCACCTCATCGACGAGCGCGATCGGGCTGATCCACTGGCGTCCATCGCCGAGGACACCCCCGAGGCCCAACTTGAACAATGGCAGCTGTCGCTTGAGTGCCCCGCCACTGGCGCTCATGACGATACCGGTGCGTAACGTGGTCACTACGGTCCCCGTGTTGGCTGCGGGCTGGGCGGCGTCTTCCCAGGCTTGGCAGACCGATGCGAGGAAGTCGCTGCCGTGCGTCGAGGTCTCATCGAGCAACTCGCTTTCTCGCGAACCGTAGATGCCGATCGCCGATCCGCTGGCGAGCACCCCCACACCGCTCGCGAGGGACGCGATCGCCCGGACGACGAGCGCCGTGGAGGTCAGTCGGGACTGAAGGATGAGTGCCTTGCGCTCGTCGTTCCAGCGCCGGTCGCCGATGCCAGCTCCCGCGAGGTGCACGATGGCGTCCAGGCCACCCACTCGACGCAGGTCGCCATCGTCAAGGACATTGGTGGCCGGATCCCATCGGATCGTCTCGCCTGTTGCGGTCCCGCCGGTCGGGCGAACGAAGGTCACCACCGTGTCGCCGTGATCCGTCAGGGCCTGGGCAGTCGCCCGGCCGATTAGGCCCGATGCCCCCGTCAGGCCGACGCGCACAGGTCGTTCCACGCCCGCTCGATCAATCGGGCGAGCTGATCGGGGTGGCTCAGGTGGGCGCCGTGGCCGGCGTCGGGCAACTCAACCCCCTGAATAAGGGGATTGAGCGAGTGGAGCAACGCGGTCAATTGTCGGTAGTAGGGCGCGCGTGCCCAGCTGCCGAAGGCGTAGATCGTCGGCGCGGCGATGTCAGCGATGTGGAACGGCTCGGGCTGACTCAGGACCGAGAGGTCGGCGACGAGGGCCGCACCGTCGAGCCGGCGCGAATCGCGTTCGGCTTCGCTGAGCCGCTCCCAGGTCTCGACCGACACCATCCGCTTGAAGAATCGCTCGGCCTCCTCGGAAGGATCAGTGTCGGGCGCGACTGGGCGGTGATCTCGCTCGAGCACCCAGGGCAGCGGCGCCTCGAAGTTGATCACCTGGGCGAACAGCGACGGTTCGCGCAGGGCGGCCCCGAAACTGACCAAGCCGCCAAAACTATGGCCGAAGACCATGACGGGTCGCTGCGAGGCCTCGATGCTCGCGAGTGCGATGAGGTCGTCGACGTGGCGCTCCAAGGTGACCGGGCCCGATCCGCGCGAACCTTGATAGCCGCGCCGGTCATAGGCGATGACGTCGAAGCGCTCGACACGACGGGCGAGTCGCGCGAAGGATCCACCGCGGTCGAGTCCGCCATGAACACAGATCAGCGTTGCGACGGGTTCGTTGACTCGGCGTTCGGCGACGGCGAGCCCGACCACGGGGGAGTCGACGGCGCGCAGTCCGCGGGGAGGGTCCGGAGTGGTCACGTAGGCAATCTACTGGCCGGGGCGAGGGCGAGGACCAATCCAAAACGGCCGCGCGAGCCCTAGTCTGGTGAGGTGACGACGCCACCTTCCAACCCTTCGTCCGCGCCAGTCAAGGGGTCCTTCGGACCGAACGCTTGGCTCGTGGACGACATGTTCGACCGATTTCTCACCGACCCACAGTCGGTCTCTTCGAGTTGGCGCGAGTTCTTCGCCGACTACCAGCGTTCGACCGTGCCGACGGTCGCCTCCGCCGCGGCGAGTGTGCCACTGGCGCCGAGCGCTGTTGTGCGTGAGGTGAACGAGGGCGCCACGCCTCTACGTGGCGCCGCGGCACGGATCGTGACGAACATGAACGCGAGTCTCGCCGTGCCGACCGCGACCAGTGTGCGCAGCGTCTCGGCGCGTCTGCTCGAGATCAACCGCTCGGCGCTGAATGAGGCGTTGAGCCGGGCGAGCGGTGCGAAAGTGTCCTTTACCCACCTCATCGCGTTCGCCGTCGTCAAGGGACTCGTCGCCATTCCTGCGATGAACGCCTCCTTCGTGGAGGCTGTCGACCAGAAGGGGACACCGGGGATTTTGCGCCACGACCACGTCGGCCTCGGTCTGGCCGTTGACGTTGAGAAGAGCGATGGTTCCCGCAACTTGATGGTGCCGGTCATCCGCGACGCGGACGCCATGGACTTTCGGACGTTCCTACTCGCCTACGAGGACATCATCCGCAAGGTTCACGCCGGCAAGGTCGGCGCGGACGACTTCGTGGGCGCATCGGTCTCGTTGACGAACCCGGGAACCCTCGGTACCGTGCAGTCGGTCCCGCGGCTGATGTCGGGTCAAGGCGCGATCATCGGTGTCGGGGCGCTCACCTGGCCACCAGGTTTCGAGGCGGCCGACAGCCGTGCCCTGGCCGACCTCGGTGTCGGCAAGGTGATGAACCTGACGTCCACCTACGACCACCGGATCATCCAGGGGGCCGAGTCTGGCCTCTTCCTCAAGTTCGTGGCCGAGTGCTTGACGGGTCAGCACCAGTTCTACGATGAGGTCTTCGCATCGCTGGGCATTCCCTACGAACCGTCGCGATGGTCGATGGACCACAACTCACCGGCCGGCGGCGACGAGTCCGAGCGGGTGCTCAAGCAGATCCGCGTCCAAGAATTGATCAATATGTACCGGGTGCGCGGTCACCTCTACGCGCACCTCGACCCCCTGCATAGTGATCCGCCGCCGGTGCACGACGAGCTCGAGCTGTCGACGTACGGACTCTCGATCTGGGACCTCCCACGCCGTTTCATCACCGGCGGACTCGCGGGTCGCGACGAGGCCTCGCTCGAAGAGATCCTCGGCATCTTGCGTGACGCCTACTGTCGCACGACCGGCATCGAATACGGTCACATCATGGATCCGGCGCAGAAGCGGTGGATCCAAGCCCGTGTGGAGGGCGTGAAGTCGACGATGAGCGGCGACGAGCAGCGCCGGGTGCTGTCGGCGCTCAACGAGGCGGAGGTCTTCGAGCGGTTCCTCCACTCGCGCTACGTCGGTCAGAAGCGATTCGGGCTCGAGGGCGCCGAGTCGACCATCGTCGCGCTGCAGACCATCCTTGACGCGGCGGCCGATGACGGTGTGCGCGAAGCAGTGATTGGCATGGCTCACCGCGGTCGATTGAACGTTCTCGCCAATGTCGTGGGCAAGTCCTACAGCGACATCTTCTCCGAGTTCGAGGGCAACCTCGACCCCGAGAGTGTGCAGGGCAGCGGGGACGTGAAGTACCACAAGGGCGCTCACGGGTCGTTCCGCAACGCCGCCGGGGCGGCAATCGACGTCTCGATGGCGTCGAACCCCTCCCACCTCGAGGCGGTGAGCCCGGTCGTCGAGGGTATCGTGCGGGCCAAGCAAGACCAGATTCTGCGGCCCGGGGACGGTTCCGTGGTGAACGCCGCGGTCGAGCGATACCCGTACCTTCCCATCCTGGTCCACGGCGACGCGGCCTTCGCCGGACAGGGGGTCGTCGCCGAGACGCTGAACCTCTCGCAGTTGTCGGGTTATCACGTCGGTGGCGCGATCCACATCGTCATCAACAACCAGGTCGGATTCACCACCGCGCCGGAGTCCGCTCGTTCGAGCGTCTACCCGACCGACGTGGCCAAGATGATCCAGGCTCCCATCTTCCACGTGAACGGAGACGACCCCGAGGCCTGCGCC
>JAJZSM010000185.1 GCA_021849765.1 Actinomycetes bacterium
GGCGAACGCGGCGATCATCGGACCGACCGGGGCGATCGAGCCGGTCGGTTAGCAGCCGCCCCCACCGGGTACGCCCGGACCGAGGGCCGGGGCGTCGACGGCGCCGACGTCAGCCGGTCGAGGGTTCGGCCCCAGGTGCACGACGTACCACACGCCGCGCCAGGAGATGAAGGAGAAGATCCCCACGGACCGGACGGTCCCACCCTCGTGGTAGAGCAGACGGACGCCGGGCAGGTGCCAGTACCCGATGCGGTTCTCACAACCACCCGGTGGGATCCAACTCATGTCGGCCAGGTTGACGCGATCGCCGATGAAGGAGCCAGCGTCGAGGGTGGCCGCGTGATACGCGGCGAGGTCGAGCCGATAGAAGGCCCACAGTCGGTCACGGAAGTCGGCGGCCGGGTCGTAGATCGCCTTCAGCTGGACGTAGGCGGAAAGGGGGAAGAAGAGCGCGCCGGCCTGAGCTACGTCATTGGTTCGGATGGCGTGCCAGAGCTCGCGCACCCGTACCGTGAGCGCCTTGCCGGTCCAGGGTCGAGTCGTCTGGGGGAGCAGGCGATGACCGGACGCCCCGGCCGTCGCGGGGGCCAGGGTCAGGCCGATAGCGAGCGTGACGGCCCCGAGTCGGTGCTTCATCCTCATTGGCGCACGTGCTCACCACGACGTCGCCGCCACCGCGGCCACGCGGGTACGAGGAACAGCGCGAGTACTCCGAGGAGGAATCCGGCCGCGGCCGCCTCCTCGTGGGGTGGCAGGAAGGTGTAGGTGACGGTCGAGGTTCCCGAGGGCAGCGCGATCGTCTGGTACACGCCGTCGGTCGTGGTCAGGGGGACGGACCGGCCGTTCACGAACGCGTGCCAGCCCGGCATCATGAGTTCGCTACGCACGAGGGTCCCCGGCGCCTTGCAGGTCGCCGACGCCCGGTCCACTGCGGTGCTCGAAACCGTGCAGTTTGCATTCGGTGAGGAGAAGAAGGGCGTGGTCGTCGGCAGTCGGTAGATGTCGGCGCGGAAGTCCGAGAAGACGAGCTTCACCCCGAGGTGCACCAGGGCACGGCTCGGTGGCGCCACCGCGGGGAAGAGCAGGTACTGGACGTCCGCTGCCTGGTACGCGGCCAGATGGTTGACGAGCGCGTTCTCCTGCTCGACGATGCCGGTCATGCCCCCGGCCACCATGTACTGGCGCGGTGTGGCCATCCCAGGGTTCAGTTGGGTCGAGATGAGCTTCGCGAACGCCTCGGGGAAGGGCAGGTCGATGGCGTTGAGCGCGTTCAGGCTGTACTGCGAGCCCCAGTTCGGGTAGAGCACCGCGAAGTCGAGGAAGCGTGACTCGCCGAGGTGCTGCTGGAGATAGGTGATCGGCGCCTGGTCGACGGTGACGACCTTTGGCGCCTCGGCCGTTGGAACGAAGAAGAACACGAGCGCCTCGCCCGCGAGCACGATGGCGAACAGGGTCGGGGCGACGCGGTGCTTCGAGAAGAAGCCGACGAGCAGGATCAAAGCGATAGCGATGAACGGCAGGGCGTCTAGCCCCATGAAGATGATGCGAGTGCGATGGGCGACTACGACGCCGGCGTTGGCTGGCGCCGCCCCTTCGGCCGACCAGATGGTGAGCAGCAGGCCAATCGTGGTCGTCACGAAGAAGAGCCGTCGCGCGGCCCGACTGGTGGCCAGATCGGTGACGGCGAGGCCGGCGAGCACGACTACGGCCAGCTCAAGGCTCGGCATCATGTAGCGCGATACGGCGATCTGGTTCACGTAGGGGATGAGGTTCCAGAGGGGGCGCACGTGTGCCACGTTGAACATCGCGAGTATCGCGAGCAGGATCCAGGCGGCGAGCGCGATTCGAAGGGGTCGGAGCCGGGACCCGAAGAGACCAAGGATCGCCAGGGTCGAGGAACCGGCGAGGAGGTAGCCCCCGATGCTGCCCCACGCGTAGACCGCGTTGTGGTTGCTGAAGATCGTGCCGTAGACGTACGGATCGAGGAACATCGGGAGCGCCTGGTTGGGCAGTACGGCCGTGCCGTCGATGGAACCGACGTGGCTGCCGATGTTCGCCACCCGTAAGAAGTCGGCGAAGGCGACGACGATGGGCAGCGAGAGCAGGACACCGACGCCACCGCCGAGCGCGACTCGTCGCAGGGCAACCACCCGTTGCTCACGCACCAGCGAGAAGAGCCGGACGACCGCCCACACGAGTGCGAGCAAGCCGTCGAGGAAAGCCACCTCGGGAAATCCGGCGTAGAGCGAGAGCGCGAGCGCCGCCGCGATGACGTACCAGCCCCCACGCGCCCGACCGGCTACGCCGTCGTAGACCATCTCGATGCCCAAGATCAGCATCGGCAGGAACGCGACCGGGTTGAGCACCGCGTTCCCGAGCCACGCGAAGGTCCCGTTCAGGGCGAAGACCACACCGATGCCGGTGGCGACGCTCGTCGCCATCCCGAGGCGGCGTCCGAGGAAGTAGGTCGAGATACCCGCGATGATCTCGAGGATCACGTGGAACAGGTACAGCCCGTTGGGCAGTGCGAACACGAGCGTGAGGGGGAACAGTGAAGCGCCTTGCATCTCACCGGCGAGTGGCTGACCGAGGCCCTCGAAGTAGTTCCACCACGGCAGGTGGCCGTGCAACAGGTCCATCGCCGAAAGATGGCCGAGGGGCTGAGTGATGTAGCCAACGTTGGGGTCGATCATCGGGCGCCCGCAGGTGATCCGACAGAGCGAGTGCGCGATGCCGCTCGTCCATGCGATCGGGTTGTTGTTGGCCAGACCCGTCGTATACATGGCGTTGCCCGCGAGCACCGCGATGACGATGACGATCACGGGCCACGCCCACGATGGCAGTCGTCGATTGGCCGCTCCTAATCGGTTACGCAGCGAAATCACGGAGCCAGGCTACAAGAGGGGCGCCCTGGGGTCGGGTTGTTCCGTTCGTGACCTCGTCGCATCAGCGGAAGCGGTAGTACATCGTCTCGCCGAGTAGCAGGAGCGATTCGGGGAAGTACGGGTCCGAGAAGGTTCCAAAGATGTCCCATCGGCGGATGAAGCGGTTGCGGTCGTCGAGCGGGTCGAGTGATCCCCTCGATGAGCTCACGTGGTGGTAGAGCTGCACGTCAGGGGTATAAACGACGTATCGGCCACTCACGTGACTGCGCAGGCAGATGTCGACGTCATTCATCACGACCTTCAATTGTTCGTCCATGCCACCGAGCTCGTTCCACCACGCGCGTTCGACCATCTGGACCGCCCCGGTGACTGCGGCGACGTCGCGCGTGGCGCTCACGAAACTGTCGGCGTGCCAGTAGTTCGAGTCGGTTCGAAGGTGTTGAGGATAGGGCGAGATGACGATGCTCTCGTGCTCTTTACGGCCGTCCTGGTCGAGGAGACATGCGCCGACGAACCCGACGTCGGGCAACGCCGCTAAGGCGACGAGGCGCTCCAGCCAGTCGGGCGTGACCACGATCGTGTCGTTGTTGAGCGTGACCACGTAGTCGGCCTTCGCGTGGGCGACACCTCGGTTGACGATATGGGCGTAGTTGAAGGGACCCGGGCAGGGCACCACTTGGTAGGGGCACGCTTGGAAGTACGCGAGGGTCTCGGGGTCCACGGAATCGTTGTCCAAGATGATGATGTTGTAGTTGGGATACGTCGTCTTCTCGGTGATGGCGTTGATGCACTGTCGCATCAGGTCGACGCGGTCGCGCGTCGGGATCACGATGTCGATCGACGGCGCCGGCGTGGGAACCGCGACGTGCCACTTGACGAGACCGGGGAAGGCCCCGGGTTCCACGGAACCTGTCCACCCGCGACGATCGAGCGCGGCTTGGACGACGCGCAGTGTGTCGGCATCCAGGTGCGACCGGTCAAAGGATGAGGTCCGTCGTCCGCTGAGCAGGAGCTCGGCGACGTGATGGAACGTGGCGTCGAGCTCACTCAGCTTGAGGTAGAGGTCGTGTTCGTAGGCCCACCCCGCATCGCGAGAGAACCCGCCGACGCGCCGGATCGCGTCCATCCGGATCAGTGCCGGTCGACCGACGACGTTGTAGCTAAGCAGCGTGTGGGGACCCACGGCCGGACTCTTCAGCG
>JAJZSM010000186.1 GCA_021849765.1 Actinomycetes bacterium
GAACCCGTCGCTCACCGTTTGGCCCGGCGACGGAAGAACCCGCCCGATTCAGCCACCACGGCCTCGCCGCGGTGCTCGGCGAGCTCGCGCAGCATCGCGGCCGAGGTCTCGTCGAGGTCCGTCGGCACGTCCACGACCAAGTGCACGTAGAGGTCACCTCGCCCTCGACCGTGCAGATGGGTCACGCCCTCGTGGCGCACGCGGTGCACGGTCCCGTTCGCACTACCGGGCGCGATGTCGATCGTGATCGGCTCGCGCAGCGTGGGCACTTCGATGCTGGCGCCGAGCGCCGCTTGGGTGAAGGCGATGTGGGCCTCGTGGTGCAGGTCGTCGCCGGATCGCTGGAAGCGCTCGTCCGGCACGACGCGCAGGTGCACGAACAACCGACCGTTGGTCCCCCCACGTGGCCCCGCCGGTCCCCGGTCCGCGAGGCGCATCGTCGAGCCGTCTTCCACGCCGGCGGGGATCTGGATCGTGAGGGTCGTGGAGGTCTGGGTCCGCCCGTCGCCTCGGCACTCGGGACACGGCGACTCGATGCGCGTGCCGAACCCGCCACATCGCGGACAGACGGTCGCAGTGACCATCTGGCCGAGGATCGAGTTGCGCACCCGGCGCACCTCGCCGGCACCGTTGCACTCGTCGCAGGTCTCCGGTGAGGTCCCCGGGGCGCTCCCGCTGCCCTGGCAGGACGAGCAGCGCAACGGCAGGGTCACCGTGATCTCCTTGGACGCGCCGAAGGCGGCTTCGTCGAGGGTTATCTCAACGGCGATCTCGGCGTCTGGTCCCGGCTGGGGGCCGCGGCGCGACGGGGCGTGACCCATGCCACCGAAGAACATGTCGAAGATGTCCTGGACCGAGCCGGCGCCGAACGGTCCGGCGCCGCCGGCCCCGACGTCGGCGCCGAAGCGGTCGTAGTTGGCCCGGCGTTCGGGGTCCGAGAGGATCTCGTAGGCCTGGGAGACGTCCTTGAAGCGCGCTTCGGATGCGGGGTCGTCGGGGTTGGCGTCGGGGTGGTGCTGACGGGCCAGGTTCCGGTACGCCTTCTTCAGCTCCTCTTGGGTCGCGTTGCGATCGACGCCGAGGATCTCGTACAGGTCGGTACTAGGCACGGTCGTCTCCATCGAAGTGTTGGGTCAGTTGGGCCGAGACGGCCCGCGCGGCGGCCATCGCCTCGCTGTACTTCATTCGCGTCGGTCCGAGCAGCCCCACGGCCCCCGATGGGTGGCCGTCGATGGTGACCGGTGCCACGATGACTGCGCACGACACCAAGGGCTCGAAGCCGTGCTCCGAGCCAATCGCCACCGAGAGTCCTTGGTCGAGGATGTCCTGGACGAGCGAGACCACTAACAGCTCCTGTTCGAGGATCGCCAAGACCTGGCGCACGGTCTCCACGCCGTCAAAGGCCTCAGCCACCTTGGACGAGCCACCGATGAATACCTGCTCGCCGTCGAGCGTCGGGACCTGGGCGTGCAGGGTCGCCACCGCCTCGCGCACGAGGGTCGCGACGTGGTCGTTGCGCGACGGCACTTGGACCCTCGCGTCGAGCACCGTACCGATCAGCAGCGCGTTCAATTGGCGAGACGCCTCAGCGACCTCGACGTGGCTCACGTCGAACGCCGAGATGATGCTGTGCTTGGTCACCGAGCCGTCCGCGAAGACCGTGACGAGAAGCTGGTGGCGCGCGTCGAGGCTCACCAGCTGGGTCGAGAGGATCGAACTCTGCGCGTGCCCGGTGCCCACAACCACCGAGGTGTAGCTGGTCAGCTGGCTGAGCAGCGTCGAGGTCTGGGCGAGGACGTCTTCGACCTCGCCGCGCACGTTGGCGAAGAAGTCCTTGATCTGCTGCTGCTGGGCCCCTCCCACGACGCCCGCCTGGAGGTGGTCCACGAAGTAGCGATAGCCCTTGTCGGTGGGCACCCGACCGGCGGAGGTGTGGGGCTGGGCGAGGTAGCCCTCGCGTTCCAGGGTGACCATCTCGGAGCGGACGGTGGCCGAGGACACCGCCAGGTGGCTCGTGGCCGCCACCGCCGACGAACCGACGGGTTGCGCGGTGTCGATGTGTTCACGCACCACCGCCTCGAGGATCGTTGCCTTACGCGCGTCGAGGTCGTCGGTGGAACTGGGTTGCCGGATCGAACGTCGAGCCACTGCTCCTCCTTGTTAGCACTCAATTCTACCGAGTGCTAACGCGTCGGCGACGGTCGTCAGTCCTCGAGCTTGAGCGCCGCGACGAAGGCCTCCTGGGGCACTTCGACGCGTCCGAGGTTCTTCATCCGCTTCTTGCCCTCCTTCTGCTTCTCGAGGAGCTTGCGCTTGCGGGTGATGTCGCCGCCGTAGCACTTGGCGAGGACGTCCTTGCGTCTGGCCTTGACGGTCTCGCGGGCGATGACCCGGCCGCCGATCGCGGCCTGGATCGGCACGTCGAACATCTGGCGGGGAATGAGCTCGCGCAACCGCTCGGCCATCCGGCGCCCGTAGTAGTCCGCGTTCGACTTGTGCACGATTGTGGAGAACGCGTCGACCGGTTCGTGGTTGATCAGCAAGTCGACGCGAACCAACGACGACGTCACGTACCCGCTGACCTCGTAGTCGAGGCTCGCGTAGCCCTTGGTACGACTCTTAAGCGCATCGAAGAAGTCGATGACCACCTCGGCGAGGGGGATCGAGTACCGCAATTCCACCCGCTCGGTCGACAGATAGTCCATCTTTTTCATCTCGGCCCGCCGCGACTGGCACAGATCCATCACGGTGCCGAGGTACTCCGACGGGGTGAGGATGGAGATGTCGAGCATCGGCTCGTCGATGTGGTCGAGCCGACTTGGTTCGGGCAGGTCGGTCGGGTTGTCGACGTCGATCTCGGTGCCATCGGTGAGAAAGGCTCTATAGACGACCGACGGCGCGGTGGCAATCAGGGCGAGGTTGAACTCACGCTCGAGTCGCTCGCGCACGATCTCCATATGCAAGAGGCCGAGGAAGCCGCAACGGAACCCGAAGCCCAGGGCGTGGCTCGATTCGGGCTCGAAGGTGATCGAGGCGTCGTTCAGCTTCAATTTTTCGAGCGAGTCACGCAGGTCCGGCAGGTCGTCACCGTCGATCGGGTAGATCCCGCAGAAGACCATCGGCTTGGGGTCGCGATACCCGTCGAGCGCGGTGATGGCCGGTCGCGCGGCCTCGGTGACCGTCTCGCCCGATCGGGCGCCGGCGACGTCCTTGATGCCGGCGACGAGGTAGCCCACCTCACCGGGTCCGAGCTGTGAGACCGGCACCATGTCGGGGGTTCGGATCCCGATCTCTTCGATCTCGTGATTCGCCGCCGCCTGCATCATGCGCACCTTCACGTGGTCGCGCAAGGTGCCGTCGACGATCCGGATCGAACTGATGACGCCGCGATATTGGTCGTAGTACGAATCAAAGACCAACGCCCGCAGCGGTGCGTCAGGGTCCCCCGTCGGGGCGGGGATACGCTCGATAACCGCGCGCAGCAACGCCGCCACCCCCTCGCCGGTCTTGGCCGAGATGGCGAGCACCTCGTCACCGGGCAGGCCGAGCACGCTTTCGAGCTCGGCCTTGCAGCGCTCGGGGTCCGCGGCGGGTAGGTCGATTTTGTTCAGCACCGCCACGATCTCGAGGTTGTGCTCGATCGCCTGGTAACAGTTGGCGAGGGTCTGCGCCTGGATCCCCTGACTCGCGTCAACGAGCAGGATCGCGCCCTCGCACGCCGCGAGGGATCGCGAGACCTCGTAGCCGAAGTCCACGTGGCCCGGAGTGTCGATCAGCTGGAGGATGTGGTCTTCGAAGTGCACCCGCACGTTTTGGGCCTTAATCGTGATGCCACGCTCGCGCTCGATGTCCATCGAGTCCAGGTACTGCGCCCGCATCAGGCGAGGGTCGACGGCGCCGGTGATCTCCAAGATCCGGTCCGAAAGCGTCGATTTGCCGTGGTCGACGTGCGAGATGATCGAGAAGTTCCTGATTCGTGAGAAATCAAGGGGTACGGTCGGGGAACTCACGGTGCAGCAAGGCTACCCGGCGCCGGGACGGCCGAGCGCGGCCGCCGACGATTCTGCTAGCCTT
>JAJZSM010000187.1 GCA_021849765.1 Actinomycetes bacterium
AGGTAACTGCCAGTCGCTGTGCACCGGTTGTCCTGGTGACAGACGAGCGCGTAGACGCCGCCGGCGACACCCACGGTGGTCGCCCCACCGGGCAGGACGATCTTGGACCCGGTGGCCCACCGACCGTTCACCTGGCTCACCACGAGGCCCTGGTAGTGGCCGGTGGCGTCGAGGAAGGCGGCCCCGGCGCGACAGTTGCCGGCGCTGACGCAAGACAACGCCACGACGCCGCCGTTCTTGCCGGCGGCCGTCGCCCCATCGGGCAGGGCGAGTTCCCCGGCGCGGTGCCAGACCCCGTCGACCTCGTCGGCGATGAATCCCTCGTAGAGACCGTTACCCGCGCGGTACTGGCCACCGGCGCTGCAGGTGGTGGCCGTCGCGCAGGCGATGTCCTGGTACCCGTAGAAGAACGCCTTGGGGTTGGACGCGGCGTTGGTCGGCATCGCGATGGGCAGGCCGGCCGACCACGCGCCGTGGGCGTTTGAGGTGGCGAAGACCTGGGTGGCGCCGCGGTGGTCGTAGTAGGTGCCCACCGCCGTGCACGGTCCCGCTGGCGCACAGCCCAACGCGCTTAAGGCCGCGTGGGCGTAGAGGCTGGCGTCGGCGGGAACCGTCACGGGCTGACCGGTCGACCAGTGTCCCGCTCGCTCGCTGAAGATGACGGCGTGCTGGACGTTCGCATTGTCCACGAAGCTGCCGATCGCACTGCAGTCACCCGGTGCGCCACAGGCCACTTGGGTGACCGTCGGGAAGGGGTTCGCGTTCGCGTTCGCTGGTGCGGCGAGAACCTGGGGGGCTACCCAGGTCCCGTGGACCTCGTCGATGGCGAAGCCGACGAGGACGGGGTTCGTCGCGTTGGTGAAGTAGGTGCCCACGGCGCTGCAGTCACCGTTGCGGGGACACGCGACGGCACGCAACTGCGCGCTCTGACCCTTGCCGAGGGCGTTGCTCGGCAGGCTGACGCGCGTCGCCGGTCGCCAGGCGCCGTTGACCTCGTCGACGACGAAGGACTGCGTGTCTCCGCTCACGACCTGGTAGGTGCCCACGACCACGCAATTGCCGACTGAACTGCAGGCGAGGCCCGTCGGCGTCGTCGCCGCGACCGACGCAGCGCCGACCGGTGGCGTGATCGTGCGCGGCGCTCGCCATTGGCCGCTCACCTCGGTGAGCACCAAGCCCTCAGGGAGGTTCGCGCGGTTGTTGTAGGTACCGGCCGCGACGCAGTTGCCCGTGCTCGGACAGGCGAGGGTTGGCAGATAGCCCTGGTAGAGACCCTTGGCGCCCGCGGGTAACGCCGTGATACGCGCGCGTTGCCACTGCGGCGCCGTCACGGACCCGACCGGCGAGGTTGCCGCGAGTGGAGCAGCGAGCGCGAGGGTGAGCAGCGCGCGTCGGGTGAACTGGGTCAACGAAATCTCCACCCGTTGCAGTGTAGGCGTTGCCCTTCGCGCGATTCGCTCGCCGTCACCCCTCATTGGGGCGTTGGGCGAAGTAGACCTCGAGGCGACGGTCGGCTGTGAGCGAGCACGGCGATGGCCCCGAAGAAGGCGAGCGATCCCCAGCGGAACCAGAGCGAGCGGAATCGAGCGCGTGCAGGTCACGATCGAGACGCGGCCCTTCTAATCCGAGCCGAGCGAGTCGCGTAACCCCGTGTCGGGAGGCTCGTTCGCCACGATTACCCCTGAACGGTGAAGTACGCGAGGGCCCGCGCTGACGGGTACGACACCGTAGGTCGCCACGGGATCGAACGCGAGGGGGCGCTCGGACATCCACGCCGTCGCCGAAGGATGCGATGCGGTTCGCTCACGATGTGCGCCGCGCTAGCTCGCGCAGTTCGCGGTGCACGACCGGTGTTTCGGGCGACTCGAACAGTCGCTGGGTGAGCACGATCACGACGAGTCGACGGAGCGGGTCGACGAGGAACGAGGTACCGAGCCCGCCATCCCACCCGTAGGAGCCGTCGTGGTTCACGGCGAGTCCGTAACCCCACGAGCGTTCGGCGAAGAAGCCGGACCCAAAGGCGCCATCGACCTTCTGCTCGTCGCGCAACTGGTCGCTCGTCATCGAACGGATCGCCGCGCCCGAGACGAGGCCGCGCCCCTCGTCGAGCAGGACTCGGGCAAGGGCGTAGAGGTCGTCCACCGTCGAGACGAGCCCGCACCCACCGTCCTCGAAGGTCGGTGGGTGCGTGTAGGGCTCGTCGAGTTCGATGGCGTGCTCGAGGCCAGTGGGCGTCGGTCGATAGGCGGTGGCGAGGCGCCGAGGGTCCGACGCGTAGAAATCCGTGTCGCTCATCGCGAGCGGGCCCAGGATCCGTTCGCGCAGATAGGACCCGAAGGACGAGCCACTGGCGCGCGCGATCAACACGCCAAGGATCGACGAGCCGGTGTTGTAGAGGAAGCGGGTACCTGGCTCGGCCAGCAGCGGCAGGCCACCGAGCCGGGCGATCCACTCGTCAGGGGGTGGTTGGATGGCCGGGTTGGGCGGGCCGAGCGTGGCCAAGCCGAGGCGGTGCTCCTCGAGGACGATCGGCCACGGGTGGGGCGAGGCGAACATGTCGAAGTGCATGCCGAACCCGTTGGTGAAGGTCAGCAGATCGCGCACCGAGATCGAACGCCGAGCCGGACGGGTGTGGTCGAGTGGTCCATCGGGCGCGACGAGCACCCGTGGCGCGTCGAGCTCGGGAATCAGCGCCTCAACCGGGTCGTTGAGTCCGAGGAGCCCGTCGCTGACGAGCGCGAGGGTGGCGAGTGCGGTCACGATCTTGGTGGTGGACGCGATGCGGTACTGGGTATCGCGGGTCGCCGGACCCCGTCGGTCACCGAGCGATCCGACGGCTTCGACGAAGACCGCACCGTCGCGAGCGACGAGCATCGTCAGACCGGGCACGCCCCGCTCGACGTGACGCGCGGCGCACGCGCGCAACTCGTCGGCCAGGCCGCGGTCGAAGGCCATCGCACTCCCTTCGGATTCGTTCACCGTAGCAACGCCGCTGAGGGCCATGACGGCGCAGCCGACTAGATTCGTTCGGTGCCGTTGGACCCCTACTCGTCGCCCGCGGGAGGGTCGCACTCTTCCAGGACACGAGGGTCGCAGCGTCGAGCCCGTCACCGTCGCCGGCGTCACCGCGGTCACCGGGGACGCACGATCGCCATCGTGCTGTTCGTGCTGGTGGTACTCGTCGTCGGCGGGGTCGCGGGGGATTACTTCTATCTGAACTCGCTCGTGCACCGCGTCACTGTGGCGAACGAGGCGGTGCGCTACAACGACACCGAGAACATCTTGCTCGTGGGGTCGACCTCGCGCTGCGCGCTCGCGGTTCAGAACAAGGCGTACGGCCTGTGCTCCCAGGGCGTGACCGGCGTGAACAGCGACGTCGTCATGATCGTGCACCTGAACTTCACGACCAAACGAGTCACCCTGCTCTCGATACCGCGTGACGTGTTCGTGCCCAACGCTCGAACGACCGGGGCGAACAAGATCGACGCCGCGCTCTACCAGGGACCGTCTCAACTGGTCTCGGCGATCGAGAACGACTTCGGGATCCCGATCAACCACTACATCGAGCTCAACTTCGACACCTTCGCGAGCGTGGTCAACGTGCTCGGCGGGATCAACATGTACTTCCCGATGGAGGTCTTCGACGCCTACTCGGGCCTCAACATCACCCAGACCGGCTGTCAACATCTGAACGGCTATGAGGCGCTGCAGGTGGTGCGGGCGCGTCACTTGCAGATCCGGTTCCCCGGCGACGGCCCCAACCACGCGACGTGGCCACAGGAGGCATTGAGCGACCTCGCACGCATCCGCCGCGACCACGAGTTCCTACGCGTGGTCGCCGCAGCGCTGAAGGCGAAGGGGCTCGGCAACCCCCTGACCGACCAACAGCTGGCGACCGCAATCGCGCCGAACCTCGAGGTCGACGGCTCGTTCACGCTGAGTGACATGCTGAGCCTCGCGAGCAACTTCGCGGGGGTGTCCATCGGTAGCGTGCCCGAGGTCACGATGCCCGTCGTCCTCGTCGAGACGGGCAGCTACCTCTACCAGGGCTACTACTACGGCGACGTC
>JAJZSM010000188.1 GCA_021849765.1 Actinomycetes bacterium
ATTCTCTACAACCTCGTCAACGGCAATTTCACGACCGTGTTCACGTGGATCTTCATGGTCGTCGTGGTCCTCTTCATGGCCCAGTCCATGGTGCGTGCCGACCAGCGCCGGCGCGCGAGCGGATTGGTGACCCGTGCGCGAATGGTTCTGTTTTTCAAGATTGGCGCGCTCGCGGTGGCCGGAATCGTGCTCGCGTTGCTCTTCAACGCCAACCGTGGCACCTTTATCGTGTTGCAGGGAATGCCCTACGCGATCCCGATCGACTTCGCGGTGCTCGCCGCGCGCAGCGTCATCCTCACCAAGACTAAGGCGGGACGCTACATCTACGCGATCGGTGGCAATAGCGAGGCGGCGCGCCGCTCTGGCATCAACGTCAATCGCTACCGCTTGCTGGCCTTCGCATTGACGGGCCTGACGACGGGAATCGCCAGCCTGCTCTACGCCTCGCGACTCGGCGGGATCTCGGACAACATCGACAGTTCGCTCGTGCTCTACGCGGTGGCCTCGGCGGTCATTGGCGGCACCAGTCTCTTCGGCGGTCGGGGCAAGATGATCCACGCGGTCATCGGTGGCATCGTCATTGCCACGATCTACAACGGCATGGCGTTGATCAGCATCGGGCCGGCGACGCAGTACATGGCGATCGCGCTCGTGCTTCTCGCCGCCGTCACCATCGACTCGATCGCGAGACGCGGTAGTACCACGAACTGACCGACCGAGGTCGGTAGGGGCGGATCAAAAAAGGTAGGAGAGGTCCGAGCGTCGGACTTTTCCGTTTGAGGTGCGAGGAATCGCCGTCACGTAACGGATCTCCTTGGGCTTCGCCCAGGGTCCGATTCGTTCGGCCGCCACCGCGCGAAGCTCCTCATCGCAGCGGGAGCCGTCGGTGACAACGAGGGCGACAACGCGCTCGCCCCACTCCTCGTCAGTGACGCCGGTCACCGCGACGTCACGCACGACGGCGACGCTTGCGAGCGCGGTCTCGAGGTCCTCGGGCCAGACCTTCTCGCCCCCGGTGTTGATGACGTAGGCGAGTCGCCCACGCACGCGAACCCTTCCGTCGTCGACCTCGCCCGCGTCGCCCGTGGGGAACCAGTCGTCTCGCCCGTCGGGGCCGAGTGCGCGTGTGCGCTCCGCGTCGCGGTATGAGCGAAAGAGGGTGGGCGAGCGCACAAGGAGCTCGCCGTTGACGCTCGCGACGTCGACGCCGGCGAGGGGGCAGCCGTCATAGACGATTCCTGAACCTGTCTCGGTCATACCCCACGTCGTCACGACGTTCTCGCCTAGTTCGTAGGGCGGCCGCGCCCCGCCGAGGAGGACGGTCTCGTACTCCGAGAGGTCGTGGCGCGCCAGCTGGGTTCTTACGACGGCCACGTGGGTCGCACCGCGTTGGGGCCCGACACTGATGTCGTGAATGTTGCCCCACACAAGTGCGCCGTTGGCGAGGATTGCGCGCAGGAGAACCGCGAGCCCGCCGATGTGGGTAGCGGACAGGCACGGGTACCACACGGGCGCAGCGCCGCGGCTGAGCCTCGACTGGGTCATCGCGGCGCTCGCCGAGAGCGCCTCCCAGGTCAGCTCGGCCGCCTTGGGCGGTCCCGAAGATCCCGATGTGAGAATGACCAGGCCGACTTGGGCGTCGACCGCACGACCGCCGTCGAGGCTGACGAGTCCGGTCCCGTCGTCGACGTGGGTAGCGCCCAATGCGCTGATCTGCGCGTCGCGCTGGCGGGGTGACAGGCGCCGGTCGAGAACGCAGACCGCGCGTCGAGCGTCGATGTGGTGGCGCAACGCGGCTTCAAGGTCTGGGCCCATGTCGATGTCGAGGGCGATGAGCTCGGACACGCAGCGACCTTATGTCCTCGACGGATACTGTGATGCGAAGGGGGGTCATGGCGTCACTGCGACACGAACGGCGAATCGCGGCCCCGGCGAACGCCGTCTGGGATGTGGTCCGTCGCCCGGAGGGCATTGTCGCGTGGTTTCCCGGCATTACGGAAGTGGCCGTGGAGGGAACGACCCGCACGATTACCACGGCCACCGGACTGGTCATTCCTGAACGCATCATGGCCATCGACGACTCACTGCGGCGCTTCGCCTACACGATCACCGCCCCCTTGTACCGCTTCCACCTTGGCGTGATCGACGTGTTCGAGTTGGGTCCGTGCGATTCACTGTGCGTGTATTCGACAACGGCCGAGCCGGACATGCTGTGTCTGGTGGTGGCCGGGGCGACGGTGGCGGCCCTCGAGGAGATCGAGCGGATAGCATGTTCTGCGGTGAGGACCTGATGGGGCGCAAGATCCTCTTCATCACGACCGACCAGCAGCGCTACGACACGCTGGGCGTGCACGGCGGGATTGCCCGTACTCCGGTCATCGATTCGCTCGCGGCTGCAGGCATTCGTTACGAGCGCTGCCAGCCGGCCTCGGTGGTGTGCATGCCCTCGCGCGCCTCGATGTTGACCGGGCAGTACCCGTCTTGCCACGGCGCCTGGATGAACGGGGTGCCGCTCGCCGTGGACGCTCCCTCGGTCGCCGAGAACCTCAAGGACGCCGGCTATACGACGGCCCTCATCGGCAAGGCCCACTTCGAACCCTTTCTTGACCCGTTCGGGCGCTTCGTCGAAAACGCCCTCTCGAATCTCGGTGTGCCGACGATTGAGCAGCGATGGTTCGATGGGCGTCTCGGACCGCATCGCGGATTCGACTTCATGGAGATGGCGACCCACGGTGTCGCTGGGCCCTTGCACTACGCGTCCTGGATGAGGCGCGAGCACCACGACGCGTTGGGGGGCTTCTATCCGGTGCTCGATGGAGACTTCAATGTGAACGCCGCCGGCGGCGGCGAGACCAACGCGCCACAGGTCGCGATCAATTCCGTGCCACGTGAGTGGTACCACACGGACTGGGTGGCCGATCGCACGATCCGCTGGCTCACGGCACAGTCCGACGATGCCGACTGGTTCTGCTGGATGAGTTTTCCCGACCCTCACCACCCGTGGGATCCCCCGGCCGCCGAACGATCGCGCATCGACTGGCGCGACGTTGAGTTGCCGGCAAACTTTCCGCACTCACGCGACGAGCGAGAGGCCATTCTCGATGCCAAGTCGCGACACTGGCGCGCCTGGTACGACGGCCGCCTGGTGAGCAACTACGAGGCACCGGCACACTGGGTTCCCGCGACCCTGACCGCGGACCAGGTCCGCGAGGTCAACGCCCTCAACGCCATCGAAGTCGAGTTGATCGACGAGGCGATCGGACGAGTCCTCGCGGCGATCACGGCACGAGGCTGGTCCGATGACCTCGACGTCATCTTCACCACGGATCACGGGGAGTTCCAGGGCGACTACGGATTGCTTTTCAAGGGCCCCTATCACGTTGACGCGCTGATGCGCCTGCCCCTTATCTGGCGCCCAGCGCCGGTGGCGCGCGTCGCCCCGGCGGTGGTGACGACGCCGGTCAGCCTGGTCTCTCTCGCGGCGACCTTTCTCGACATTGCGCGCAGACCCGCACCACCGTGGGTCGAGGGCGCCGCGCTGCCCATCGACGACACCGGTGGCGACGCGGCCACGGTGACCGAGTGGGACTCGGATCTCTTTGGTGTGAGTGTGCACGTTCGCAGTGTGGTCACTCGCGACCATCTCTACACCGAGTACCAACCGGGAACGTTGCACGACGGCACCGAAGGCGAGCTCTACGTCTTAGCCGACGATCCGCTTCAACGGGTCAATCGATTCGGCGACCCGGCGCTCTCCGTCGAGCGCGCGGCGCTGTCCGAGCGGCTGCACGATCACGAGAACCGCCCGGGAGATCGCGCCACGCCCGGGATCCTGATGGCGCCGGTGTGAGGGTTGTCACCTAATGTCACAGCTCACCGCGAGACTACGAAGTAATGAATTTAAGTGAGTGGGCCAACGTGCAAGGGGTACACCCTCAGAGCGCCTACCGGTGGTTTCGAGAAGGAACGCTGCCCGTGCCCGCACGTCAGATTGGTCGATTGATTCTCGTCGGCGATCTCGAAACGCAGAGCTTGGAGGATGGCATG
>JAJZSM010000189.1 GCA_021849765.1 Actinomycetes bacterium
CACCTTGCGATCGATCACGTGGGTCACGTCGGCGACGACATCGGGCTCGTGCGTCCCCGAGAGGAGCAGACGCCCCACTTGGTGCGGCGCGCCGCGATCGGGGAAGTACAGCGGCATGGCCGCCGCGGGAGCCACCGCGTCCAACAACGCCCACCCAGTCGCGCGATGATCATGGTGGTTGATGTACACGCCGGCGAAGAAGGTAGCCGTCGGGTCGGGACCCACCACGACCTCGGGTCGTCGCGATCGCACCAGCTCCACCAGGGTCGCGCGCAGTGCGAGGTCATTGTCTACCTCTCCGTCGGGTTGGCCCAGGTTCACGACCGTCGACGCCCCCAGGAGCTGCGCCGCCGACTCGAGCTCCCGATGTCGCACCTCCGCCAGATACGCGCTGTCCACTGGCACGTGGGCACCCTTCGCACCGTCGCACACCACGACGAGGTGGACCACGCAGCCCTCGTCAGCCCACTGCGCCAACAACCCGCCGGCCGCAACGTCCGCGTCGTCGGGGTGCGCGAAGATCGCCATGGCGACCTGAGGGTGCAGAGCTAGCGACCGCACCTCAGTGTCGCAGTTTGGGTGCCGTGGACTTGACCAGCATGCCGATCTCGCGCGCAAAGTCCTCGGTGCCCTCGAACCCCTTGTAGACGGACGCGAAGCGCACGTAGGCCACGTCGTCCACGCTGCGCAGCACGTCCATCGTGGCGACGCCGATCTCTTCGCTCGTCACGTCTCGACCGAGCAGGCGCATCGACTCCTCGACCCGCTGCGCGAGGGTGGCCAGCACCTCGTCGTCCACGGGGCGGTTCTTGCTGGCCGAACGCACACCGTTCAGCACCTTGGATCGATCGAAGGGCTCACGCGAACCAGAACGCTTGATCACGTACAGTCCCACCTCCTCGATCCGCTCGAAGGTCGTGAACCGCTGACCGCAGGCGGCGCACTCTCGACGACGCCGAATCGCGACCCCGTCTTCGGCCAGGCGCGAGTCGACGACGCGATCATCGTCGTTCGCACAAAAGGGACATCGCACTACGTCACGATACACTGAATATCCCCGAAAATTACGGGACGATCACGTGCTCGCCCGGGACCACGACCGCGGAGCCCAACTCACGAACCAGCGCACGACGCGCGAGCGCCGGCGTCACCGGATTGATCAGTCGCGCGATCGTTCCGACTGTGTCCCCCGGCTGAACCACGTAGTCCATCCCTGCCGAGAGCACTGAGCTCGTCGCCACATCAGTCGACAGACCGACGCTGTTCTCCCCTCCGAAGGCGTGTCCGGGCCACGCGAGCACCACCAGCCCCGCGACCAATGCGGCGCCCACCAGCGAGCGGCGTCGGCGCTGCACCATCCGGGCGCGCGCGGCGCGCCGCTGCGCCAGAGGGGCTCCCCGACGCCACGAGGCGGCCTCGGAAGCCGAGACCACCAGGCGCAGCACAGTGGGAGCCTGCTCCGACTCGGTTGCCATCACTTGCGCCATCGCCATGGTCAGCCCTCCTCGACGAACACCTGTTCGTAAGTATAGGGCGAACAGGTGTTCGTCGCAAGAGTCAGTCCAACGTGGTCAACACCGCCGGCGTTGCTCGATGGCACGGCCCACGCGGCCGAAATCTCGGTAGTCGACGGGCTCCCGGATAGCACGCGACGCCAGGAGTCGCGCAGCGTCGCCGACGTCTCGCGACAGGCGCACCCGGTGGCGCAGCACGATGTCGGCGCACTCCTGGGCGAGCGCCGCGTCGGGATGGTCGTTGGAGTCGGTCACCTGACCGTCGGTGACCCATACCACAGGTTCCGCGCCGACACGCCGGGCGAGTGCCCACTGCAGGACCGGTCCATCGACGCCGTTGCCGACATTTCCCGTGGGCCACTCGCGCACGGTGCGGCCACCGTGCACCAGGAGCCACACGTTCGGAGTCGCGCCCCGATCCCCCGGCTTATGGCTGTACCCGACGACCAGTGCGTCGGGTGCGCCACGCACGACGCGTTGCATCGCCAACGCGTCCAAGTCCATCGAGCCCGACTGGTCGATCACGACGATACCGCCGTGGTAGCGCGTCGGACGCGTAAAGGCCCGCTGAAGAGGGTCCGTGAGCAGTCGCTCGGGATGGCGCAACACCGTCCCCGACGTGGCGGGACGATCACGGCGCAGCACCCGTGCGCGCGAACGTGAACGCACGTCCACGTCCACGTCCACGTCCGACGCGAAGACGAGCGTGGCGAATCGCCCGCTAGGGGGCCGCCGCCCACCGGTCTCGAGGGAGCGGCGAAAGGCGCGCAGCTCGGTGGCGCCGACGGGGACGCGCGCGGAGAGAACGCCCGTCACCAGCCTCGCCACCACGACGGTCGTCGCCGCGTACCCCTGCGGGATCCCGTCATCGCCGAGGCGGGTACAACTCATTATCGGCGTGGTGCAGTGATCGATGAGACTCCGCACCCGTCGTTGCAACACCCGCAGCGCGCCCATCCACTCCGGCTGGCCGCGGCGCACGCCGGCGAGGAACGCGCGCTCCGCGCCGGTACCCATGACGGCGAGGAGAAAACAGGCCACCTCGTCCCAGGCACCAGCCTCTCCCAGACGCCGCCCACCCTCCTTCTCGGTGCCGTCGCAGAGCAACGTGACGTCGAAGCCCAGACGGCCCGCCAGCGTGTTCACCCGCAACTCCTCCGCACACTCCAGGGCGCGCGGGTCCACGTCCGCGAGGTTCGCCCTCCACGGGGCCTCATGAGGGCTGACCCGAGAGTGCACGAGCTCGTGCGCGCGCACAACACGCGCCACGGGATCGGAGCCGAGGGGTACCTCGAGGATCCGGTCCGTGAGGTTGCAACTCGCCCCGCCTCGCAACGACGAGCCTGGCTGAACCCGCCACGGACCACCGACGAAGCCGTCCTCACGACCCGTCACGAGATCGGGGAAGACAGTCGTCATCGCATGGCTCCGATCGAGAGCGCGTCGACCACCGCCAGTCCTTCGGCCTCGCCGAACACCAGCCGAGCAGCACGCTGCGCCCCGTAGCGCGACCGCAACTGGTCGAAGGCGTAGAAGCTGCGCAGCGACACGCGGCGTTGGGCCTCACCCACCGATCCCGCGAGCGCCGGGCCGCGCAGGTCTTCGCTCAGGCGTCGCACCGCGGACGGGTGTGGCTGGTCGACGCGAATCCGAACGGCAAAGCGATCTCGCAACGCTGCCGGGAGCTCCTCGAGATCCTCCACGTTGGTCGTCATCACCACCGAGAAGTTCGCACCCGGCGTCACCCACTCCCCGCTCTCCGGACTGCGCCATCGAGCCGAATCCGGTGAGTCGGTGACGGCGAGCAAGGTGCTGAGCGCGTCGCCAGACGCGCGATCGACCTCATCCACGACGAGACGACCACCATTCCCACCGTTGGCACGCCACGAGCGAATCGCCGGACCCTCAAGCCATCTCCATCGGCCGTCTCCGGCGGGCATCCACGTCCCCGTGATCTCGCCCGTCGTCAAGTCCTCCGTGCAGACGAGACGCTCCGCCGGATCGCCCGACACGGCGAAACGTAACGCCGCGAAGGTCTTCCCGGTCCCGGGCGGTCCGTACAGCAACACTCGATTCACCTGTGCCGCCATCACGTCGTTCAAGTCCTGCCAGCACGACCCAGCCGTCTCGCCCACGCCGCTCTCGTCCATTGTCCCCTCCCGGAGACGCAACGGTCGCGGCACAACCGGTCGGGAGTCACCGTTCGTCAGCTGTCGAGGGCGCACTCGCCGGCCGCCGCACGACACCACGACTCAAACCGGGCGGGCGTCCCCGTCGAAGGGGTGGCGGCCCGCGCCGCCACCCCTTCGACGGGCGTCGCTACTTGAGCGACAGGTACTCGGGCATGAACTCATCAAGCGGGTTGGGCGTGAAGCCGATCGAGGACTTGAGCTTCGTCGAGTTCTCGCCGATCACCGTCGCGGTCGGCTGGTAGAGCACCGGCACCTGCGTGGCCGCGTAGGCCGCGTAGCGCGTCAGCGGCACGCTGGTGGTAATCGACTGCTTGATGATCGCGTTCAT
>JAJZSM010000190.1:0-2879 GCA_021849765.1 Actinomycetes bacterium
GCTCACCGCGCCGGCACGTACGTTGCTCGGCGCGATCGCCGCCAAGGCCTCAGTGTCGGGGTAGCGCGTGACGGCCGCGGTCGAGTCGGCGGTCGATTACGACCACCACGAACGCACCGATGAAGGCGAAGACGAAAGAGCCGACGATGTCGATCGGGCTGTGCACGTGGGCGGCGACCCGCGCGGCCGAAACGAGCAGGGCGTTCACGAGCAGCGCCACCGAGAAGGGTTTCGAGTAGCGCCAGAACGCGAAGCCGAGGAACGAGGTCAGCAGGGCGTGATCCGAGGGGAAGCCGTTGTCGGGCGCGTGCGCGAAGAGGGGTTTCACGTGGTCACGCACGAAGGGCCGCGTGTCGTAGTAGAAGTGTCCGCCGAGTCGCGCGAGTCCGAGCGCGATCAACCCGCCGAGGACGAGCTGCCAGGCGAGGGTGAACTTCACTGGGCGCGTGGCGCGCAACCAGTAGAGGACGACCGCAACCACGCTGAGGAAGAGGAAGTACTTGGCGACGAAGACAATGACGGAATCGATTGGCCCAGTCTAGAGAATGAACCAGGGATCTTGCGGTTGATCCTCCGATCGTTGAAATGGCTTCGATACCGCCGTCGTGACCGGCGAGGTCCCACGAGAAGCACCCACACGCGCTGGCACCGCCCGGCGTTGTCGTTTCCGCCAGGTAATCGCCCCGGCGCCTCATCCGCGGCCAGTTGGCGCAACCCCGCCGCCGACGTGACTCGCGAGTGTGGCAAAAGACTACGTTGCCGCCCGATCAAGGGTCATACCCGGGGTGTCACCGGCCCTTCGCGCGCGTGGCGGAAAAAACCGTCGCGTCGCCGGAGTCACGGATGCGCCGCGACAGGGGTGCCTTCACCGCGTCGAGCAGCAGCAGCACCGCGACCACCGATCCGACGACGAGCCCGATCGCCGCGAGGCTCACCGGCGCCATCAGCCACCCGCGAGTCGCCAACGTGGCAACCACGACGAGGTCGACGACGGTCGCTGCCACCATCCACCGGCTGGGCCGAGCTCGCCAGAGGTGGCGCTCGTCGCGCACGAGGTAGACGGTCGCCTGGCCGATGGTGACCAACAGCACGAACACGAGAGTTTGCGTGGAGGCGAGACTTAGTCCGGCGGCGTCTCGACTCACGTAGTACGTGGCGAAGGAGAGCCCCAACCACGCCAACGCGATGGCGAACGCGCCCAGCGCCAGTGACCGGACCCGCCACCGGTCCGGCCGCGGCGAAAAACCCACGTGGTCAGTCGCGATCGACATGGTCACGAAGTCGTTGGCGAACAGCAGTAATAGGACCAGACGCGGTGTCGTGACGAACGTTCCACTGATCAGAAACCCCAGGGCGAGGAAGAGCGAGACCTGGAAGGTCTTGACGATCTTGTTGATGGTGTAGGTGAGCATGCGCTGGTAGACCCGCCGGCCAGTCTCGATGGCGGCTACGACGTTGGTGAGGCCCGCATCGGTGAGCACGATGCTGGCGGCCTGTTTGGCCACGTCCGTCGCGCTGGCGACCGCGACGCCCATCTCGGCGCGCTTCAGCGCCGGCGCGTCGTTCACGCCATCGCCGGTCATACCCACGACGTGCCCCGCGCGCTGGGCTCGTTCGACCAGCCGCAACTTGTCCTCGGGCAGGACGCCCGCCACCACGTCGAAGTCGAGCGGCCCATCGGGCGCGGTACGCAACTGTTCGGGGGACGTCACGCGTGTACCAATGCCGACCTCGCTCGCGACCGCGAGGGCGGTCGCTTCGGTGTCACCGGTGACCATGATGATGCGCACCCCGAGCTGGTTCAGTCGCTCGACGAGCGCCGCCGAGTCGGGCCGCAGCGGATCACCCATCGCGACGAGGCCCACCACCACGAGCGATGACTCATCGCCGAGGGCTACCGCCAGGACTCGCGCTCCGCTCGCCGCCAGGCGCGAAACGTCCGTCTCGAGGGAGTCCGGCGACTCGCCGAGCGCGGCGAGGACTCGCGGCGCCCCCTTGGCCACGCGCCGGGTCGTCCCGCCCAGCGTCACGATCGCTTCCGAGCGTTTGGTGGCGGAGTCGAACGGTGTGAAACGCAGGCGCGCCAATGCGGGCGCGCCGAGCGCGTCGAGGACCGCGACGTCGAGCGGGTCCTGGGTTGCACGGTCCGAGGCCGCTGCCGCGAGGGCGAGGACATCCTCGCGCGAATGGCCGCCGTAGGCGAGGACGTCGGTCACGCGCAACTGATTCTGGGTGATGGTGCCCGTCTTGTCGGTACAGAGCAGGTCCATCGCGGCCGCTTCCTCGATGGCCGAGAGCCGCGTGACCAGCACGCCATCGTGCGCCAGTTCGAGTGCGCCAAGGGACGTGGTGAGGGTGAAAGTTGCCGGGAGGGCGACCGGCACTGTCGCGACGACGAGGATTAGGACGAAGGGGAGTAACTCGCTCCACGTCACGTGTTGGACCAGCCCGTCGAGCAGCACCGCGACGACGAGCACCCCATCAAGCGCCAGCAGCACCCACACGATCCGAAAGATGATCGTCTCGAGATGGCTCACCGTGGTGGCGCTACGCGTGAGCTGCGCGGTGCGTCCAAAGAAGGTGCGCGTCCCCGTCGCGACGACCTCGCCGCTCGCTTCCCCCCGGCGCACGACGGACCCCGAATAGAGCGTCTCGCCACTGGCGACGTCGACCTCGGCCGCCTCGCCCGTCAGCACCGACTGATCCACGGTCGTTGAGCCATCGCGAACGACGATGTCGGCCGGCACAATGTCGCCGGCGCGCACGTGCACCACATCGCCGACCACCAACTGGGTGGCGTCGATCACGCCCCACCGACCGTCACGGCGGACCCGGGCGCTAACCGCGAGGCGCTGGCGCAGTGCGGCGAGGGCGTCGCG
>JAJZSM010000190.1:2889-4028 GCA_021849765.1 Actinomycetes bacterium
CACGACGCCGAGCACCGCGTTGAAGATGATGAGCGCAACGATAATCAACGCCTCGGTGTCGTGCCCGGCAACCACCTCGAGCACGACGGCGGCTTCGAGCAGCAACGGGACCGGTCCACTGACCGTGGCGAGCAACCGGCGAAGCGGGTGCGACCTCGTCTCCGGCAAAGCGTTGGTCCCCTCGTCGCTGAGCCGACGTTGCGCTTGTGCGGTACTGAGTCCACCGAGCGACGCATTGGTCGTGGACAGTGGCGCGGCGGTGCCGACCGGCTTTGACTCTAGGGGCGCACCACCATTCGCCGGCCTGAGCGGCCCGTCAACGCTCACGCCCCCCATAATGGCGCGACGGTGGGGTCGACCCCAACACCCGATCTCACGTCCCACGTCGCTACCCGCCACACCGGTCAGCGAGCAGCATGGGATCCACCCTCGTGGTGACGCTAGTCCTTTTCTACTCGCGGCGGACCGGCGCGCGGTAGAGACGAATGCCAATCGCGAGTACCACGAGGAAGATGACCAGCGGCGTGACCACTGGGCCAATCCAGGGAACCGGGACGAGAAAGAAGACGTCGCGGGTGAACAGGCTCGTGGGCCAGGCATCGATGATGCGCAGGAAGAGGTAGTAGGTGAGGTCCCAGACGCTGAAGGCGACGAGGTAAGCCCCAATTCGCTGGCGCGTCGTCGTTCCGGCGAGCCACGCAACCCCGAGCAACATGACCATCGTGGCGCTCTCTCGAGCGACCTCGACACGGCCGAGTGCGGGCGGCAGGAGTGAGTGGACGGATGAGACGAACGTGATGAAGCCGAGATTGAGCAGCGTGTGATAGTGGCCCAGGCTGTAGGAGCGCGGTGAGCCGATCACGTGGCGTAGATCGAAGACGACCGCGGCCTCGACGAACCCGAAGGCCGCGGCGAAAGCGACGAGTACACCCAGGTCAAGGGTCGTCCGCCGACGGGAATCCCCGAATGGCGCCACCGGACCACTGTACCGAGTAGCGCACACTGCTTCGGCCGAGGTTCCCTTACAGCGTGTGTTCTAATTGGCGTGTGCGCCAGGAGCCACGACCGTCACCATCAAGTCGTGGCCTATTCGAGTGACCTGACTGCGGATTCCGAGGGTTTTCGTACACCCGTTCCGA
>JAJZSM010000191.1 GCA_021849765.1 Actinomycetes bacterium
TCAACCGCGAAGCGACCGCGAACATGTCGCTTGACATCGCACGGTGTGGCCCGACGAGAGCCGCGTCCCGGCTGACGTGACCGGCTCAGGGTTTACCCCTATGGCGAGTCGCGCCGCTGCTCCCTAGCCTGTGCCTCGAGCTGTCGCAGCACCCAGCACGAGGGAGAGATGGCATGAGCGCAACCGTTCTTGACGACGCGCACTCCGCGCGTTCCGACTCTGAATGGGCCGTCGAAACCCACGGCCTGACCAAGCGCTTCGGTGACAACGTGGCCGTGAACGGGGTGGACCTGCGCGTGCCCCGGGGTTGCGCCTTCGGCTATCTCGGCCCCAACGGTGCGGGCAAGACGACTCTCATCCGCGTCCTCCTTGGCCTCACTCATGCCGACGCGGGAACGATGTCCATGCTGGGACACGAGGTTCCGCGACATCGTGATCTCGCCCTCGCCCGTGTCGGAGCCATCGTCGACGAGCCCCGCTTTCACGGTCACCTGACGGGTCGACAGAATCTGGAGATCCTCGCGGCCGCACGTGAGCCGGCGGCTCGCGGGCGCATCGCCGCGTCCCTGGAGCGGGTCGGCATGTCACAGCGCGCTGACGATCGCGTCGCGAAGTACTCGATGGGCATGCGCCAGCGCCTCGGTGTGGCGGCCTGCCTGCTGGGAGATCCCCAATTGCTGATTCTGGACGAGCCGATGAACGGCCTCGACCCCGCCGGAATGCACGAGATGCGCGACATGATCAAGTCCCTCGTCGACGAGGGGCGCACCGTGATGCTTTCGTCGCACCTTCTCGACGAGGTCGAGCGGACCTGTGACGCGGTGGCCATCGTGGACCGAGGCAACGTGATTCGCCAGGGTTCGATCGCCGAGTTGTTGGCCGGTTCCGACGTCGAGGTACACGTCGTGTGCTCGTCGTCGCAGCGCGCCCAGACGATCTTGACCTCCGCTCTGAGCGGGGCCCGCATCGACGTCGAGGGGGAGGAGCTGACGATCCACCTTCCAGCGGGCACGGACCGCGACGTCATCGCCGAGATCAACCGGCAGTTGGTCCACGACGGCATCGACGTGTACCACCTCCAACAGATCCAGGTTTCACTGGAATCGTGGTTCCTGTCTGTTACGAGCCGACTGGGGGAGAGCGAATGAGTGTCGTCACTACCACACCATCCGGACTTGACGCGGGCGCTCGTCACGACCGACGCGGTTCGTGGCTGCCCAGTGGCGCGATGATCACGACACGCATCACGGAATTGCGCAAGCGCCGTGGACTGATGGCGGCGATGGCGATCGTGAACATCGGCATTCCCGTGATCTTTCTCACCATTCGCCTCGTCGCGCACGCGGTCGCGCCCAAGTCGTACGGGCCGGCCGGCGGTTATGACGTCTTCACCAGCCTCGTCGCCGGCGTGATGTTCGTCTTCGGTTTCATCGTTGCGGCGGCGGTGGGCTGCACCGCGGGATCGATCGATTTCACCGAGGGGATGTTTCGCCACCTGGTGATCACGGGGCGCTCGCGCCTCGCGCTCTACTTCGCGCGGATTCCCGCGGGCCTGGCCATCGTGATCCCGATGGTCGCCACCGGATTTGTCATCGTGTGCGCGGTCTGCGTCTTCGCAGCCCCCACGACGCTCCACTACCAGGGGGTCGCCGTTCCCGCGGGTCTCAGCGAGCCGGGCCTCGAAAACTGGGCGGCCCAGCACTCCGCTGAAGTGGTGTGCGGATTCCCCACTCGTGGCCCGGTCAACGTCGCCTGCTTCATCGGACCTAACGGCAAGGTCGTCACGCCTCCCGGGCAGAACATCCCGACGCTCAAGACGATCCCGCGTGCGACACTCAAGGCCGACGCGGTGATGATCGCCCACGAGGACTACGCGGACTACAAGAACTACTTCTTGTCGCCTTCGGTGCCACTCATGATCAAGTCCGGACTCTGGATCGAACTCGAAGCGATCATCGGCTTCGTCGTGGGGCTGGGACTCGCCTCACTGATGGGCCAGCGGACCGTTCCCGTCATCTTGATGATCATCCTCGAGATCATCTTGACGCCGCTCCTCTCAAGAAACGTCATTCCCCATCTCGTCAACGTCCAGCGCGGCATCGTGGGACTCGCCGTGGCTCATCTTGAACCCGGGGGATTGCCTCAGGTCTTCGGTGGAGGGGGGCCAGGAAGCGGCGATCACCTCGTTCCCGAGTCCACCACCGTGGCCATCGTGGTCATCGTCGCCTGGCTCGTGGGCTGGACCGCGCTTGGCGCCTGGCGCATGGCGACGAGAGACGCGTAGTCAACCCCAGGAACGTGTGATCTCTCAAAGAGTCGGGGCGCGGCGCGTGGCTGCGTCCGCCAGAGGCTGGTGAACCTAGATTGAGGTCGTCGTGGGTGGCGACGCCCGCCGAGGAGGGGACATGCCGGAGATCCAGAACATCAATCACGTGGCGTTGACGGTGAGCGACGTCGCACGGAGCGTTGTCTGGTACGAGCAAGTTTTGGGACTTGCCCAGGTGATGGACGGGTCTCACCCGGATGGGGCGGGCAGCTTTGTGCTGCTCGCGACCCCCGACTTCTCGGTCATGGTGGGACTTCACGCGCACGACGCCAATGGCGGTGAGCGCTTTAGTGAGGCCGTTACGGGGCTGGACCACGTGAGTTTCGGCGTGAAGAACCACGAGGAGCTCGAGGCCTGGCAGGACCGATTGGGCGAGTTGGGGATCGAGCACTCGCCGGTCAACGATCAGGTGGGCTACTCCGTGGTCGTCTTTCGCGACCCCGACAACATTCAGCTCGAGTTCGTGAGCGTGGGTTAGCGCGCCGCAGTCTCGAAGAAGCCCGGCGCGGCGTGACGTCATCGTTCGGGAAGATCACAGGACGTTCAGTTGGGCAACGGTTCGGGTTCCGACGTCGCGGCGGTGGGAGAGCGTTACGACGGTGCTCGGAGGGGGATCGACTGGGCGAAGTGAAAGACGTCGTCGGGATCGGCCCAGCGCTTCACCCGGCTGAGGTGCGAGACGTGGTCGCCGTAGTAGGCGTCGAGCCAGCCGTCGAGGGTGGGGTCGATGTAGTTGACGTAGGCGCCGTCGGCCGGCTCGAAGACGTGCGTCGCCAGTTCGCGCAGCCACCCGTCGCCGGCGGCGATCTGCGAGGGCGCTGAGTAGGTAGACCACGAGTGCGTCGCCTGGATGTCGGCGATGGCGGAGCGGTGGGCGTAGGCGGTCTCGTCAGCCCCTACGCGCGAGACCGCACCACCCAGAGCGTCAAAGGCGAGCGCGGCCCCCAGTTCCGGGGCGCGACCCGCGAGATCTTCGAGCGAACGCAGCGCGTTTTCGACGCGCGCGGTGCTCCACGGGGCGACAACGAAGCTCGACTTGGCGTGAAAGGCCGCGCGACTAAGGACGCCCGCGCCCTCTCCGCTCAAATGGCACGCGGCGATCGACAACGAGCTGCACCCAGCCTCTATCGCCATGGCCGTGAGATAGTCGTCGCCTCCCACGAATCGAGAGGTGGGCGTCGCGCCGGTCTGAGCGATGAAGGCGTTGACCAGCCCGTCGAGGCGCGACGGGGATCCGCACCAGACGCCACTCACCGAGACGCCGAGTCCGTCGGCACCCGCGCTCTCGAGGAGGCAGTTCGCCCAAAGGTCGTCGCTCTGGCGGGGAACCCAGGACATCCACGCCATCAGGACGTCGCGGGCCGCGGCCCACGAGAAGTGCAGGCTGAAGAGGGTTAGTGGGGGAACCTCGTAGGTTCGATAGGTCAGTTGCGTTACCACCCCGAAGTTGCCGCCGCCTCCTCCACGCTGGGCCCACAGGAGTTCGGGGTGAGTGGAGTCGTTCACCGTCAGAATCGTCGAATCGGCGAGCACCGTTGTCGTCTCGACGAGGTTGTCGCACGTCAGCCCGTACCGACGAGTCAGCACACCGACCCCGCCGCCGAGGGTGAGTCCCGCCACGCCCACGCTCGGACACGAGCCCGCCGGCACGAGTCGTCTGTGCTGGGCCA
>JAJZSM010000192.1 GCA_021849765.1 Actinomycetes bacterium
GGTAATGGTCTCGAGCTCGCGAGGCGGACGAGGGAAGCCAGGGCCTCGACGGCAGCTGGCCCGCCCTTGGTTACGAGTTCGGCGAGGGCGAGCGGATCGGTGGGGCCAGAGGCCGTGTTCGCGGGCGTAGCGGGGCGCGTGCCCCGGGTTCCCGGTAGGTATGTCCGCAGGGCGTCGAGCGGCGTGGGACGGCCAGCGCGAAGGGTGATGACATCACCGTGGTGGCGCCAGTAGGCGTGGCCGCGGCCGATCACCCGGGCCTCGTTGGCACCGAGGTCGATCAGGAGCGCGGTGTGCTCGTCGATGCCCAGAGTCGCCACGTCCTCGGGCAGTTGTGATTCGAGTAGCTCGAGGCGTCGCTCGCCGAGGTAGCAGAACCGCGTGTCGTAGTTGGCGCCCTCGTGGTTGTCGAAGTGGGGGATGACGGCACAGCGCAGCCCGACCCGCCCGGTGAGGTCGAGTCCCTCGAGCCAGTGGGGAGTCTCACCGACCTTGTAGATCTCGTAGATCGGTGCGGTGTGGGATCCGAGGGTCAGTGTCGCGGCCGAGCTGAAGCAGAGCACGCCGGCGTTGGCGAGCACGGCCTCGAGGTCGTCGACCAGGCCGAGGGGACCCCACTGGCCGAGGGCGTAGGAGGGGCTACCGGGACCCGAGAAGACGTAGTCGGCCTCGCGGACGCGCTGCTTGACGATCGCGCGCTCGACTGGGCTCGCCGCGTCGTAGTTGCGAAAGGAGACGGGTTCGATGGTGCGATGCAGCGAGACGTCGAAGTAGGTGACGAGTTTCTCGGTCATCTGGGGGACGTTCTCTTGGAACCCGTAGGGGGTGTCGAGGGTGATAGCGGTGCCCTCCGCTCGACGCGCGAGGAGCTCGCGGTGGACCTTGGTCATGCCCGGCGCCGTTTCGCCCGAGCCGAGGAGTGCGAGGACGCCCGTGTGCACGCCCCGAGCGTACCGGCCAGCGTTGACGGTCGGGCGGTGGGATTGCCATGCTTGTTGCTACCTTTAGAACTTCCGGTGAATTACATTTCGAAAGCCTGTGAATGTGGTCTGTGACCTGGCCTTGGAGGATCATCGTGATAGACCCGAAGTACCAGCCATTTTACGGAGGTCACGTCATGCCCGTTGGACGAATGTCAAGGTTCATCTTCGGAAGTCTGTTATCAACCGTTGTGGCCACCGGAACCTTAGTTGTGGGTTTGGCGGGCGTGGCCGGCGCCGCTACGGGAACGGTGGCAATCAGCGGAACCCTGGAGATTCCGAATACGTTGACTGCGACAGTGACGCCAGGAGTGGGCCCGTACACCTATCAGTGGTACGACTGCACGTCCGCCTCGTCGACTCCGACCTCGGGCTGCACTACGTCAGGCGCCACGAGTGCGTCTACGTCGTCGACTACAGCGACGTACGTACTCGGCAGTTCGGACTACAACCAGTACATCACCGTGCTCATTACCGACTCCGGGAACTCCACGTCGTTCTACGCAACGCCCGTCGGTCCCATCACCGATCCCGTGCCGACCGCCAGTGGCGAGACGCTCGCCATCACACCTAGCTCCCCGGTCGCGGGCACGGCTGAGAACGTGCAGAACAACTTCACGTTGTCAGGCACGCCGACGCAGAACGGCATCACGGCCTACAACGCGACTGCTGTGGCCTACCAGTGGTACGACTGCCCGAGTTCGGTGACCGTGAGCACGTCCACGACGGTCGCGCCAAGTTGCACGACCATCTCGGGCGCAACCGGGTCTTCCTACACGCCCACCAGCACCGATGCGTCGAACGGCTACAAGTTGCTCGTCGCCGAGACGGTGACGAACTCGGCCGGGTCGGTGACCGTCTACTCGACAACCACCTCGAGTGTCTCGGGCGCCTCGTCGACCCTGACCGTCACCGAGACGGCAGGCAACAACGCATCGTTCTCAGCGAGCGCGACATTGGCGGGCGGATCCTCGGGTACCACCCCCACGTACGCCTACGAGTGGTACACCTGCACGGGCCCACTCAGTCCGACCCCAACCACAACGCCGGTTGCCCTCGGCACGGGTACTAGCTCCTTCACCGCGCCGACGACGTCGAGCGGAACCTGCACCGCGCAGGCGGGCGGGACGAGCTACACCGTCGCGTCGAGCACCCTGCTAACTGATGGACTCGTGCTCGAGGCGATCGCGACCGTCCCCGGCGTCGGCTGGTGGATGAACTACTCGGCCGCGACGACGCTGAGTTCGGTAACTACGGCCGTCACTGGCGTGACCGTCGCGACGACGTCGACCGGCTCGCAGGCGAGCACGGCACCGGACGGTTCGACCCTCTACGCGACGGCCTTGATCACGGCGATGCCGGCGGCCACGCCAACGTACGACTGGTACCTCTGCACCAGTTCTTTCGTTGGCGGCGCGAGCGCCCCGACGGGCTGTGGCTCGTCGCTCAGCACCGCGCCCTCGTACGCGCCCGCGCTCACGACGACGCAACTCAATAGTGGCACGACGTATTACGTGGTCGTCGAGGCGACGGCGAGCTCGTCGTCCTACTACTCGGCGAGCGTCACGCTCACTACGGCGCCGCCAGCCATGCTGACGTACCCTTCCGTCCCCTCGTCGGCGTCCACGACGACCGCGCTCACGGCGACAGCGAGCACGTGGTCCGGCGCACCGACCCCGACGCTGACCAACCAGTGGTACTACTGCACTGGTGCGGTCGCGGCGCCCGCCACGACGTTAGCCACAAACTGCTACGCGATCAGCGGGGCGACGGCTCTGTCCTTCCAGCCCACCGCGAGCATGGCGAATGACTACTTCCTGATCGCCACGACCGCGAACAACGGCATCACGAGTGGTGGGGTCTCCACCGCGAAGACGGTCTATTCGGCATCGACGACCGTGCCACTCGTGGCGACGCTCTCGATCACGGGTCTTGTCATCAGTGGCGTGCCCGCGGTCGGCGGGACTCTGACGAGTAGCGCAACCGTCTCCCCGTCGACGTCGTACACGGCCTCGTTCCAGTGGTACGAGTGTACGAGCGCGATCGCCCAGGGCATCTCAGTGCCGGCGAATTGCTACGTGATCGTGGGCGCGACCGGTGCGAGCTTCGCGCCGACGGTCAACCAGATCTCCTACTACCTGACGGTCGCCGAGACGGTGACCGGTAGTGGGACGACGGCGACGATGGTCGCCGCCTCGACGGCACTCGTGACCTCGAGCATCCCGGGCGCGCCGACTGCGGCCGTGGCCGTGGCTGGGCTGGGCCAGGCGACAGTCTCCTGGACCGCGCCCACGACGGGCTACACGGTTGCCTCCTACAAGGTTCTCGCCTCCAACGGAGCGACCTGCACGGCGACGACCACGTCCTGTGTGGTGACCGGCCTGCTCTACGGCACGACCTACACCTTCACGGTGACCGCCACCAACACCTACGGCACCGGACCGGCCTCGGCGGTCTCCAATGCAATCATGCCGAGTGAGTCCTACCCGGCCGCCCCGACTGCGGTGAGGGCCGTGGCAGGCACCGAGTCGGCGGTGGTCTCTTGGACGGCGGCGGTGAACAACGGGTCCCTCATCACCCTCTACGTGGTCACCTCCAATCCGGGCGGGTTGACCTGCACCACGACGTCGACCTCGTGTGTGGTGAGCGGACTGACCAACAGCACGGCCTACACCTTCAGCGTGACGGCCCGTAACGCCGTGGGCACCGGCCCAGCCTCGCTCGCCTCGGCGGCGGTCACGCCCAAGGTCGCGCCGCCGCCGGTGCCGATGAACATCGTGGTCAAGCGCCTCAACGGGGCGATCACGGTCACGTGGTCGGCCGGGATCGCCAACGGGACTGTCTCCACCGGCTACGTCGTCACGGCGACCGGGGGTGGCTCCACGCGCACGTGCACCACGACGGCGAACACCTGCACGGTGACCGGTCTCACCAACGGCGTTGGCTACCAGGTCACGATCATCGCCAAGAGCGCGACGGCGTCGAGCACGCCGACGGTCATCCCGCGGCTAGAT
>JAJZSM010000193.1 GCA_021849765.1 Actinomycetes bacterium
ACCAGGCCCGCCGGCCACAGCACGGTAATGCCCGCGTCGGCCAAGGTGGTGCACGCCGTGCCGAGCAGGTCCACCAACTCGTCCTCGCCCAACTTGAGCGCGCCGGGAACCCGCTGACGCAACAGACCCTCGAGCGGGGGCCACAGGCGCGCCCCGCGGCGCAGGGTCCGCAGCAGGTCGGCTTGCACGTCGTCCCCGAAGCGAGCCCGCAGCGCCAACGGCGCGCCGAACACGGCGTCAATGTCGACGATGAGTGACGGATCGACGCGACTGGACACCTGTACCACGGCCCGAGCCAGTTCCTCGTCACCCATCTCGATGCGCAGCGCGACGTCGGCGCCGCCCTCGAGTTCTGACGCGTCATCGAGCCACGCCCGCACGTGCTCGGCCGACTGGACCGGCGTAGCGGCAAAGAGATCGTGTCCGGTGACCAGCGCCGCGGCCGGGGTACGAACCAGGGAGTCGGCGAGGGCGTCCCACAGGGCGCGAACGAGATACCTCGGCGATGAGACCGTGAGCGGGGACACACCGGGCAGCGTGGTGGCGTGACCCGCGCTCGGCAGAGCCGCAGCGAACGCATCGAGCAGGGCTCGATCCGACGCGCTGAGGGGACCGGCCACCCAGGCGTCAAAGCCGTCAGGGCTCACCGTCGGATAGAGCCGGCCGCGGCCAAGCAACACGAGGCCGACGCTGAGCGCTCGGGACCAGGCGACCGCGCTCGCCGAGCCGCCACAGCGCTCGGCCTCGCCCAGGACCGAGATCGCGTCGGCGACCGAGAGGCGCGCTGCGCGAACGCGTCGGCGGCGAACCGACGAAACGGTTGGCACCACCACCTCAATCGACGTCGCCAGATCCAACGTCGCAGGCAAACCGCGACCACCGTCACGTTCGTAGCAGTAGAAGGAGCCAGTACGGGGTGGGTCTGCCGGGACGAAGACCACCTCGAGCTCGCCGATCCCTCGTGCGAAAACGTCGTCGCGCACCAAACCCGACGTGAGGGGATCCGAGACTGCGTCAATCGACACGACTCGAAGTTACCGGCTTGGCCCGACCGGACCATCCAGGGCCCGTGATTCTTCAGCCGCCGCTCAGGGGAGCCGACCTGCGCCGGGCGATAGTCGTCCTGCTTCAGCGAATAGGTGGTGATGACTCGGTGTGCGGTGGCCCCCTTGGGTGTCGCCAAAGGGGCCGACAGTGACGTTGTCCACGCAGGCCCTCGAGCGAACTGACCCTGACCATGGCCACGATCACCCGGGCACGTTACCCACACGATCGGATAGACCCAAAGGTGTCAACCGGCCGCCCGGCCGCGTCGGTCTCACGCGTCATCTACTACGGCGTTTCCAATTTCAAGTAGGACGATTGGTGAGAGCCGAGTGGTAGAGCGGGCCAGTGACGACCTCGCGAGAGAGAACTACCTCGGGTTCACGCCGGTCAGCCCGCTCACGACCTAAGGGGCGACGTCACGCTGGTGCCCCGGCGCGTGCCGAACGGCTCGTCGAACCACAGCGTCGCCACTCAACGCCCCGTCGGTCCCTCGTCGCCTCGTGCCGGCGAAGGCCAAAATCCCCATCGTTATCGCTCGACCGCTGCGATCACTGCCTGGACGGCGGGGTTCGCATTCACCGGCTCAAGGCGCGATGAGGGGTGCTCGTTGGCCCATACGCGGAACAGTTCGTCGGCGAAGCCTTGTCCAATCTGTGTGACGCCTCGAAAGTCGATCTCGATCACCTCGAAGCCTTCGAGGCGCGCGCCGATCAACTTGGCCTCCGCCCTCGAGACGAAGTCACCTTGACGGAAGAGCTCGACGCGAATGCTCGTCTTATCGAGACTTCTCGTTACCGGATTCTGCAGTTGATCCATCACCTGGGCCAAGCCCTTGGTGGTGTCCACGCGGATCTCGCAACGTACGAGCGTGCCGCGCCTGGCACGATCGAGCCACCCCACCGCTGAGTCTTCGATCTCGTTGTCGACCGTCCAGGTGAGTCGATTCGCTGCCAGGACAAATCGGTCGACCAGTCGCGAGGTCAAAAAGATGCCGAGCCCGCTGTGGCGCGCCGGGTCGGCGGTCTGCTTGCCCTTGGTGAGTTCACCAACCGCCTCGAAGTCATCGTTGAGATCGTGTGATTGGCGAATCGACGCAAAGGCACCGATCCCGTCATCGTCGATCTCGAAGGCGAGTCGGTCGCCACCAAGGAACCAGCGAACCCGAACCTCGGTGCCCTCTGAGTGATCGATGGCGTTGTTCACCATCTCGGTGAAGGCGAAGATCAGAATCTGCCACAGCGCCGTCGGCCCTTCAATGTCGGGGGCTAACTGGCGCAGGGCAATGCGTTCGCGCCCCCAGAGCTCATCCTCGCTCACGCCGTCGAGGGCGTACGTCGTGGCTCGCTGCGCGTTGAGTCGGTAGCGACTCGAACGCCTCGCCCCCTCGTGGATCAAGAGCCCGTCAGCCACCATTCGGGTTAGCCACCGATGGGTCGCCTGACGCGAGACGCCAGCGGCAGTGGCAACCTCCGTCGAAGTCACGTACGTACGGGTGGCGAACAGACGCTCGATCACCTTCGCACCTGGCTCGGACCTGTTCGACTCCCTGGAATGATGTGACACGTTCGACTCCGATCGTGTGTAGGTGTGTGCGTGCGGCGTCGCAAATAAGTTTACATAATTACTCAATAGGTCAAAGTGCGTGATTTATGTAATTATGTAAACTTTCTCGAAACACCTGGCGTCGATCCCCGACCAGCGAGATGAACGAGAAGAGCCCGCATCCACCGCGCGACCGTACAGCCCCGGTCAGTTCAGCCCCTACGCACCACCGTGCCCGTCGGCCCGTCTTCGACGATCCAGCCAAGGGTCACCAACTCGTCGCGATAGCGGTCGGCACTCGCCCAGTCGCGCACGCTGCGCGCCTGGTCGCGGCGAGCGACCAGATCCGCCGACTCGTCGTCAAGGGCGGCCTCGGCGGCCACGAGGCGCAGCCCCAGCCCCGCGAAGCAGGCGGCGACCGCCTCGGCGAGTGAGCGAGCGCGGTGTTCGTCGCCCTCGTCGGCGAGCGCGTTCGCGCGCGTCAGCGCCTCAAAGAGGACCGCGACCGCGGCCGGGGTGTCGAGGTCGTTCTCCATGGCCGCCGCCACGACGTCATAGAGGGCACGGCCCTCCTCACGCCACTCGACGCTCGCGGCGACCTCGAGGGTCGCCCCGGCGAGTGGGTCCAGTTCGAAGCGCCGTGCCAGCGCGTCGAGGCGCGCGAGGGCCCGCTCGGCGTCCTTCATCGTCGCCGGCGAGACCTCGATGGGGCTGCGGTAGTGCGAGCGCAAGACGAGCAGTCGGTAGGCGCGCGCGTCGGTCTGGGCGAGTAGATCGGTGAGCGAGGTGAAATTGCCCAGCGACTTACTCATCTTCTCCTCGCCGACCATCACCCAGCCGTGGTGCACCCAGTGGCTCGCGAAGTGCCGTCCGAGGGCGACGGCCTGGGCCCGCTCGTTCTCGTGGTGGGGGAACTTGAGGTCGAGCCCCCCGCCGTGGATGTCAAAGCCGTCCCCGAGCAGCCCGAGGGACATCACCACGCACTCGGTGTGCCAGCCCGGCCGGCCCGGCCCGAAGGGCGAGGCCCAGCTCGGCTCGCCGAACTTCGCGTTCTTCCAGAGCGCGAAGTCGAGCGGCGAGCGCTTGAGCAGGTTCGTCTCGACGCGCGCGCCGCTGCGCAGGCTCTCGAGGGACTGGCCGGCGAGCAGGCCGTAGTCGGGGACACTGCTCACGTCGAAGTAGACCCCGTCGTCGAGCTCGTAGGCGACGTCACGATCGACGAGCTCCCCGATGAGATCCACCATCGCCTCGACGTAGGCCGTGGCGTGGGGCGTCGCGTCGGGCCGGGCGACCCCGAGGGCGTCGAGCGCCGCCCACCAGGCGGCCTCGTAGGTGGCGGTGACCTTGTCTTCGGCCACGTGCTCGGCGTCGGCGCGCGCGATGATCTTGTCGTCAATGTCGG
>JAJZSM010000194.1:0-354 GCA_021849765.1 Actinomycetes bacterium
GCGAGGTGCCCTATTACCTGCTCGACCTCGTCGAACCCGATGAGGATTTCACCGTCGCGATGTTCCAACGGTTGGCTCGCGAGGTGACGACCGAGATCTGGTCCAGGGGCGGTCGGGTCATCTACGTCGGCGGCACCGGTCTCTACGGGCGAGCCGTGCTCGACGACTACCAGATTCCAAGTCAGTACCCCGAGGTGCGTCGAGCCCTCGAGACACGATGGGCGGCTGGCGAGGCGTTGCACGAGGAGCTGGTCCGACGAGACCCGCTCGCAGCGGCGCGCATGGAACCGACCAACGCCCGACGGGTAATCCGTGCGCTCGAGGTCACGCTCGGCAGTGGCCGTCCATTCTCCT
>JAJZSM010000194.1:364-3991 GCA_021849765.1 Actinomycetes bacterium
GCAGTACGGACGGGTTTGCGTCGTCCAGGTTGGCTTCCCTGTCGTCATGGACGAGCTCGATCGGCGCGTCGAGGCACGATTCCACAAATGGTTGGATGAGGGGTTGCTCGACGAGGTCCGCCGCCTCGCCGCCCGACCCGGTGGGGTGGGGCGCACGGCCCGCCAGGCCGTCGGTTATCGGGAGTTGCTGGCGCACGTCGAAGATGGGGTGGACCTCGATCAGTGCGTGCGCGACGCCATCGCCCACAGCCGCCGACTGGCGCGACGCCAGCGCTCGTGGTTCGAGCGCGATCCGCGCGTCGAGTGGTTCGAGAGTCCCGAGGCGGCCCTGGCGCGCATGGAGCATGTGCTGAACGGCCCCGACGGCTTCGTGCGAGAATGGGACTAGTGACACTTCGGTACCTTCAAAAATGGCACGGCGCCGGCAACGACTTCCTGGTCGAGGTGATTGAGCACGGCACGGCGCCCTGGTGGGATGAGGACCAGGTACGCGCGGTGTGCGACCGCGCCACCGGCGTCGGCGCCGACGGTCTGCTGCTCGCGACGGTCGGCTCCGAGGTGACGATGGTGCTCTACAACGCCGACGGGAGCCGCGCCGAGATGTCGGGCAACGGTATCCGGTGCCTGGCTGCGGCGGTGCGTCGCTCGACGCGTGGCACGTGGGACGGGCTGGACGTCGTGACCGACGCCGGGCTGCGACACGTCACTTTGACCGGCGACCGCGATGGCGGGACGGGCAGCGTCGAGATGGGAGAAGTCGTCGTCGGACCCGGGCCCGCGGGGACGTTGGGGATCGCATCGGTCGGCAATCCGCACGTCGTGGTCGCTGACGACCCGACGTGGAGCGTCGAGGACCGAACAAAGTATGCCCAGGCGTGGTCCGACGCCGTCGGCGGGGCCAACGTCGAGTTCATCACGCCCGCGAGCACGAGCCGGATCGAGCTGCGCGTCTTCGAGCGCGGTGTCGGCTGGACGCTCGCGTGTGGCACCGGCAGCTGTGCGGTTGCCGCGGTGGGGCGATCCCACGGACTCTGCGGCGATGTGGTCACCGTCGCCAACCCTGGCGGTGACCTCGCGGTTCGCCTGAACGGCGACCGGGCAACCTTGAGCGGTCCGGTCCAGTTCGTCGCCAACGTCGAGTGGCTCGCGACTTGACCTACATCCCCTCGACCCTGATCGATCGAACCTTCCGCGAGCGCATCGTGCTCGTGGGCGTGCAGTTCCCGGGCGTCACCGCCGAGGAGCTGGAACGTCAGTTGGACGAGTTGGCGCTGCTCGTGGACACCGCCGGCGCCGACGTGGTCGCGCGTATCGTCCAACGGCGCGACGCCCCGGATCCCGCGACGTTTCTTGGATCGGGCAAGGTAGAGGAGCTACGCGAGATCTGCCTCGCGCTCGACTCGGACACGGTGGTCTTTGAGCACGCGCTCTCGCCGGCCCAACAGCGCAACCTCGAGAAGATCCTGGGTCGCACGGCGATTGACCGCACTGCGGTGATCTTGGATATCTTCGCCCAGAATGCCCGTACCCCCGAGGGCAAGGCCCAGGTCGAGCTCGCGTTGCTCCAGTACCGCTTGCCGCGACTGCGCCGCGCGGGGGGTTCGTTGTCCCAGCAGGCCGGTGGCATCGGCACACGCGGCCCTGGCGAGACCCAACTCGAAGTCGACCGCCGGCGGCTCGTGCATCGGATTCACCGAATCCGTGAGGAGCTCAAGGAGATCGACCGTACGCGCGGCGTCCAGCGCCAGGGTCGTGATCGCGGGCGTCACCGTGAGTTGACCCTGGTCGGCTACACCAACGCCGGTAAGTCGTCGATGCTCAACGCGCTCACCGACGCCGGCGTGGGCGTGGAGGACCGGCTGTTCGCGACCCTTGACCCACGGACCCGCCAGCGCCAACTCCCCGGCGGGGAGACCGTGCTCGTCACCGACACTGTCGGGTTCATCTCGAACCTGCCCCACGAGTTGGTCGAGGCCTTCATGAGCACGCTTCGCTCGGTGCAGTTGGCGGACCTGCTGGTCCACGTCGTGGACGCGGCGAGCGAGAACGCCGAGGAGCAGATCGCCGCCGTGCACGAGGTGCTCGGCACGATCGGCGCCGATCACGTCCCCGAGCTCCTCGTCTTTAACAAGGCCGACGTCCCGGGCTCTCGGGCCCGCGACCTCGCCAATCTCTACCCGGGCAGCGTCTTCGTCTCGGCCCTGACCGGCGAGAACCTCGACGCAGTCATAACTGCGATCGGTGAGCGCCTTCGCATCGAGGACCGTACGATCACCGTGCGCTTCCCGCTCGACCGTGGCGACCTTGTCGCGGCCGCGCATCGTGAAGGAGACGTGCTCGAGACGACGGTCGAGGAGAACGCGATGGTGCTTCGCATCGCCCTTGACCCGGTGGGGGCGGCGCGCTTTGGCGAATGGCGGGTCGCCCCATGACCTTCACGCCGCCGCCGTATCCCTACGAGCGGCTCGACGGGATTAAGCGGATCGCGGGCGCCCACGACGGTGGTGCGATCGACTGCTCGATCGGAACACCAATCGACCCGCCGCCCCCCGCGGTACTCGAGGAACTGGCCCGCGGCGCGGGCGCGCGCGGGTACCCGCCGTCGGCCGGCACTGAGGACTTTCGACGAAGTGCGAGCGGTTGGCTCGAACGCCGCTTCGGGGTCGAGATCGGCCCCGAAGAGCTCGCCGCCTGCGTGGGAACGAAGGAGTTCGTGGCCTCACTCGCGGGTTACCTGCACCTGAACGCTCCCGACAAGGACACGGTCTTGTTCCCCGCGATCAGCTATCCCACGTACGCGATGGGCGCGACACTGGCCGGGCTTCGCGCGGTGGCGGTGCCCGTTCGCGACGGACGGTTGGACCTCGCGAGCGTGGCGGCTTCCGACGTGGCGCGGGCCCTGGTGCTCTGGAGCAACTCGCCGTCGAATCCGACGGGCGGCCTCGAGGACTTAGAGGCCGTCGCGGCCTGGGGACGACGTCACGGTGTTCTCGTAGCCAGTGACGAGTGTTACGCCGACTACACCTGGTCGAGCGAGGCGACGACGATCCTGCGCACCGGCACGTCAGGCGTGCTCGCGCTGCACTCCGCGTCGAAGCGGTCGAACCTGGCGGGGCTACGGGTCGGCTTCTACGCCGGTGACCCCGACGTCGTCACGTACCTTCGAGCGGTGCGCCAGCACGCGGGACTCATGGTTCCCGGTCCGGTCCAGGCGGCCGCGGCCGTGGCGTATAACGATGAGGAACACGTCACAGCGCAGCGGGATCGGTACCAACGACGACTCACGACACTGTCGGACGCGTTGAATGCCTTCGGTGTGGATGCGCCACTACCCGAGGGGGGCTTCTATCTGTGGTGTCGACAAGCGGGACTCGACGGTTGGGCACTCGCCGAGCGGCTGGCCGCGGTCAGCGCCGTTGTGTCGAGCCCCGGTGAGCTTTACGGCGGCGCGGGCGCGGCGTATGTGCGCATCGCGGTCGTCCAGCCGACCGAGCGGATCGAACTCGCCGCGTCGCGGCTCGCGGGCGCGAACTGACCCAACGGTACGATGAAGCCATGACGACCCTGGCGAATCGAATCGACGCGTGGTACGAGCAGATCGCCACGCTGACCCCCGATGACGTCGAG
>JAJZSM010000195.1 GCA_021849765.1 Actinomycetes bacterium
GCGGCGGGTAGCGCCCACGGCACCGGCAAGGGTGGCCCCCACGGCACGGGGGGACCCGGCGAATCGGGCGGCTCGGGCGGCTCGGGGAGCTCGAGCTCGGGGGGTAGTTCGGGCGACAACTCCGACGCCTCGCCGGTCACCGTCACCTGGCTTTCTGCGACTACGGTCAACTTCCCCGATCCCTACACACCGGAAGCGATCGCCAGCGCGGGGACCGTGACGTACGCCATCACGGGTACGAACACCGCGGGTTGCTCGTTTGCGTCCAGTGGCTTTAGCTACCGCCAGGTCGGCAGTTGTGTGATCACCGCGACGGCCACGGCGACCTCGACAACTGACGACGATCACGACGGCACGACCTCCGCGTCGGCGAACTTGACGCTGAGCGTGAACCCCGGGTCACGAACCATCTCGCTCGTCGCCCCCTCAAGCGCCACCGTTGGGACGCGAGTCACGCTGTCGGCGACGGTCTCGAGCGGATCGGGCACCATCACGTACGCTCTCGCGAGCGGTTCGGGCTCGGGTTGCACGATCGTCAACTCCGACCAGGTGACCGCGGACGTGGCGAGTACGTGCGTGGTCATCGCCACCGTCGCCGCTGACGGGAACTACCTCGGCGCGACGTCTGAACCCGCCACCATCGCGTTCTACGCGTTGCCGTCGCCACCCGTGGTCGTACCGCCTCCGCCCGCAGTCGTGCCGCCGACCACGACGACGACCGCGATTCTCCGGCACCTGACCATCACCGCGTCCTCACAGAGCGTGAAGAAGGGTCAGCTGATACACACGAGCGTGTCGGTGTCCGGAGCACAGCCCGGCGACACGGTCCGTATAACGAGAGTGACGTTGACCTACACGGGGATCGGGGGAACCTCCTATGGTCCCAACAGCGCGCCGCCGAGTCAGGTCGGCGCGTACGCGGTCACGCCCTCGCAAGCGACGATCTCGGTGACACCCTCCTCGGACGCCCAACGCTACTCCGGCACGATCCTCTACGTCGCGGGAACTCTGCAAATCAATCCGCCCGACCTCGTGATAAAGGCCGCGCCGCCCAGGCTCTCGCCGACGCGGGTTCTCGCGATCAAGCCCTTCGCGGAGGGCTCGTACGCGCTGAACCGTAAACTGATCAAGCAGGTCGAGCGCCTCGCGCTCGTGATCAAGCGCGGCAAGTACCACAGTGTGGCGCTCACCGGATTCACGGACAACGTCTTCACTCCGGCCTTCAACGTAGTGCTCAATCAGCGTCGAGCCGCCGCGGTGCAGGCGCGCCTCAGCGCCGACCTGGTGCGATTGCACGTGAAGAACGTGAAGATATCGATCGTGACGTCCTTTAGCGTCCAGTTGGTCTCGACCAACACGACGGCCAAGGGCCGAGCGCAGAACCGCCGCGTCGTCGCGGTGCTGCGGGCCCTCTAGATATACGTGGCCACCACGCGTCGGCGCCGCCGCGCGATTCGACTCATCGCGGGTGTCCTGGTGGGCACGGCGCCGTTGGGTCTCGCCCTCAGCGCACAGGCCACCCCCGGACTGTTGGCGGCGGGCACCGTGGTGGTGACCAACCTCAATACCAACTCCATCACGATCATTGCGCCGCTGACCCATCACGCCACCTCGGTCGCCGGCCACGGGCTCAACGGGCCCCTTGGCGTGGCGATCACACCCAACGGGCGCACCGCCTACGTGACGAACTCTCTGGGCAACACGATCGTTCCGGTGAACCTTGCCGCGGGGTTGGTCGGAACGCCCATTCGTGTGGGAAGCGGGCCCGCCGCCATCGCCATCTCGCCGACGGGACACACGGCGTACGTGTCGAACTTCAACGACAACACCGTCACGCCGGTTTCTCTCACGGGCACGCCCGTCGCTCACAAACCCATACACGTCGGTTTCGGACCGTGGAGCATTGCCGTGACCCCCAACGACACGATGGTGCTGGTCTCGAACTCCGAGGGTCACAGCCTCTCAGTGATCTCGGTGGCCACCGATAAGGTCACGAACCTCGCCATCGGCGGCCGACCTCAGGCGATCGCCCTCGCACCCGACGGACGTCACGCCTACGTTGCCGACGGCCAGTCGATCACGACGATCAACCTGTCGGCGACCAAGGCCTCGGTCGGGACCGTCATCCCCGTCGCCGGAGGGCCGGTCGGCATCACGATCAGCCCTGCGGGCCAGCGTGGCTACACCGCGAACTCCAACAACACCGTCTCGATCGTCTCGCTGAGTTCGAACCGGGCGGCGACGACGTCGGTGGCGGTGGCCAACCTGAGCGAACCCGACGGCATCACGCTTTCGCCCAACGGCCGCGTGGCCTACGTGGCAAGCGCCAGCGACGTCGTGGCGCCCATCGATCTCGCGGCCACGCCGATCCGACCCATGGCCCCGATTCCCGTGGGCAGTCCCTCCTTCGGCGTCGCCGTGGTGCCCGACCAGGCGCCGATCGCTTCGCTCACAGTCACCGCGGCCAAGGCCGGCCACGCGACGCTGCTCAACGCATCGGGGTCAGTCGCACCCAACAGTGCGATCCGCAGCTACCACTGGGTCTTCGGCGACGGCACATCGGCCACGACCACGACCCCCACGACCACCCACGTCTACTCCCACGGGGGCGTCTACGACGCGGCAGTGATCGTCACGACGGTGAACGGAACCTCGACCGAGACAACGTTCACGGGCCAGGTCGTGGGCAACCACGGCAACGCCTCGGCCCAGGCGCAGACCACGTTCAAGGTGCCCTCAGCCCTGCAGCTCACACCGGCCTCGGGTGCGCCGGGCAGCGCGGTGAAGCTCGTGGACAACACCGTCGCGCACTCGTGCAATCCGGCGTACGTGTTCTTCGACAAGAACCTGATCGCGACCTCGGCGGTCGACAATCACGTCGTGAGCATTACGCGCCTCGTCATCCCGGGCAACGCGTCGGTGGGTAGGCACCACATCTCTTTGTCCTGTCGCACCACCCTGATGCCCGTTGTGACCGCCAACTTTCACGTGAGCGGGGCCGCAAACCACTTGACGGAGTTCTCCGTCGCGATGCCCAGCCCTGGCCAGCTCGCCCACCACCTGGCGGGTGCAGGCGGCATCTCCATCGGACTCATGCTGCTGGGTCGTCTCATCGCGGCGGGCTTTCCCAGCGAGTGGTTGGATCGCACCTACGAGCACAACCGCCAGCGCATCGGGGCGCGACTTCGCCGGCGGTTCCAGTCGCTCTTCTACGACCCGAGCCGGCCCCGCTCGATGCGGCGGCGCATCGTGGGTGGCACCGCGATCTTCCTCGCGTTCATGGGTGCCGGCGGTCTGATCAACTCCTTCCTCGACCCCGCATTCACCTTGGATCGGGCGTCGCTGTGGCTCTTCCTGGGTCAGTCACTCGGCATCGGCTTCGTGACCCTGGCCTCGCAGCTGCCGGTGGCGATCTCCGGGTGGCGTCGTCATCGCCAGGTCCATCTCCAGGTGTTGGCCGGGGGCATGGTCATCGCGGTGGCTTGCGTGGCGACCTCGCGCCTGGTGGGCCTGGCGCCCGGCTACTGCTACGGTCTGATCGCGTCGTTCTTGATCGTGCCTGGGACCTCGATGAAGGAGGAGGGGCGACTGCACTTCATTGCCTCTCTCACGGTGCTCGTCGCGGCGACGACGGCCTTTTTCCTCGCGGTGCCCGTGTTCCGCACTGCGACCCAGACGAACCCGTCGCCGTGGCTGCTCGTCTTGACCCCGGCGCTCGACTCGATGTTCCTCGCAGGATTTGCGAGTCTTGCCTTCGGCATGTTCCCCCTGCCCTTCCTGCCCGGACGCCACGTGGCCAAGTGGAACGAGACGCTGTGGCTGCTGGTGAGCGGTCTAGGGCTCATCGGCTTCGTTGGCGTGCTGCTGAGCCCGGGTAGCGGCAGCGAGTCGGAACTTCAGCACGTTGGCCTGGTGCCCATTCTCACCGGATTTGGCATCTTCGCGGCGATCTCGGTGGGCTTCATGGTGTATTTTCGCATGCGC
>JAJZSM010000196.1:0-1003 GCA_021849765.1 Actinomycetes bacterium
CACGCGCGTTGGTCGCCGCGTCGGCGTTCGGGTCGTAGGCGAGCAGGGCGGCGAACCCCCCGACGGTCGACGTCGTCGGCACGACCGAGACCGCAGCGTCAACGAGCGCATCGACCTGATTGGCCACGGGCACGATATTCGAGTTGTTGGGCAGCACCACCACCTGACCCGAGCCCGTGGCCCGGACCGCCTCGACCAGGTCGACCGTGGAGGGGTTCATCGACTGGCCGCCACTGACGAGCACCCGCACGCCGAGGGAGCGGAAGATCCGACCCACGCCGTCGCCGGCTACGACCGCGACCACGGCGGTCGCGGGTGGCGGGCCATCGGCTTCGATCTCGGCGGTGGCCGCGTCGCGCACCCAGCGCTCCTCGAGGACTTGTTCGGCGAGGTCGGTGACGCGAATCTCGCGCGGGCGGCCCGCGTCGAGGGCGGCCTCGATCGCCGGGCCAATCTCGTCGGTGTGAATATGGCAGTTGTAGAGCCCGTCACCACCCACGATGACGATGGAGTCACCGAGACCCGACCACACGTCACGAAAGGCGCGCATCCGATCGTCCTCGGCGGCGAGGAGGTACATGACCTCGTAGCGCGGTGACCCGTTGGCGATGGACGTCGAGTTCGTGACGGCAACATCGTGGACGTCGAGGGAGTCGACCAACGGCGGGACCGGCAACGCGTCATTGCTGACGACGTGGCACAGCGCGTCAAAGAAGAGCAGCAGGCCGGTACCGCCGGAGTCCACGACGCCGGCCTGTTTCAACACGGGCAGCTGCTCGGGCGTATGCGCCAGGGCCTCGCGCGCCCGGTCTCGCGCGCCGCGAACGACTTTGGACAGCGAGGTGGTGGCGGCGTTGGCCCCCTGAGCCGCTGCGCGCGCCACGGAGAGGATGGTGCCCTCCACGGGACGAACGACGGCCTGGCGCGCCAACACGTCGGCGTGACTCAGCGACTCGGCGAGCAACGCGGGCGTGATCACGGCCACGGACTTGAACTTCTCGAC
>JAJZSM010000196.1:1013-3944 GCA_021849765.1 Actinomycetes bacterium
GATGACCCCCGAGTTTCCGCGCGCGCCCATAAGCGACCCGTGCGCGATGGCGGTGCACACCTCGTCCATGGAGGCGTCATCGCTGAGGGGCCCGAAGGCGTCCACTACCGACTCCACGGTCAGTGCCATATTGGTCCCGGTATCGCCGTCAGGGACCGGAAACACGTTCAACCGGTTGATGACATCCTTGTGCGAGCGCAGCAGTCCCGCGAAGGTGGTAATCGCGGCGCGCAGATCTTGCGCCGACAGTTTTGTACGGGAGGTCATCGCTAGCGATGCTACAATGGCTCTTCGGTTTTCACTCGCGGCCACGGGCGCCGCGATTGCGTAAGGAGAATGTTCACCATGGCGTCAGTCTGCGAGATTTGCGGCAAGAAGCCGTCATTTGGCATGAACGTTTCCCACTCGCACCGTCGCACCAAGCGGCGCTGGAACCCCAACATCCAGCGCGTGCGCGCCCTGGTGGGTGGGACGCCCAAGCGCCTCAACGTGTGCACCGGTTGTCTGCGCGCTGGCAAGGTCACCAAGCCGGTGCGTCGGATCACGAACGCCTGATCACAGGCTGTGCTGCCAGCCTCGTCGCTCGAGGTGCTCGCCCCGTAACGTCCGCGTCGCCCGGTTCGTGACGATCCGTCCGATCGCCAGTGGCGGGCGAAGTCCCCGTCCGTGCAGGACCAAGGCGAGTCTCGCCGGATCATCCGTCGCGATCAGCAGTTCGTAGTCCTCACCACCGCTCAACGCCTCGTCAGCGCTCGCGCCATCAGCGACGGGCACGTCGTCCAGGGCAAATCCAACGCCGCTCGCGTCGCACAGCCGGTGCAGATCGAGCGCGAGCCCATCACTCAGGTCCATCATCGCGTGCACGCCCGCCCCGCGCGCGGCCAATCCCTCGGCCAGCCGCGGCCAGGGACGGCGGTGCGCGATGACGAGGGGATGGTCGAGCCCGGCCCCCGCCCGGCGCAGCCTGAGGCCGGCGGCGGATCGGCCGAGAGGCCCCGTGACCAGGATCGTGTCCCCCGCTCGGGCCCCACGGCGCAAGACGGCGCCCTTGCCCGGACACTCGCCGAGTACCGTCACCGCGACCGCGACGTCGTGACCCAGGCTCAGGTCCCCGCCCACGATGGGGCAATCGGTCGCACTGGCCGCGTCGGCGATCCCGCGGTGCAGTTCCTCGAGATCGGTTCCCGGCGGCGCGGTGACCGCGACCACGATCGCCCGGGCCCGAGCGCCCATCGCCGCGAGATCCGAAACCGCGGCAGCTACCGCCTTGAAGCCGAGGTCCTCGAGCGGAAAGAGCGTCACGTCGAGGTGGACACCCCACACCGCGGTGTCCGTGCTCACCAACGTCTGGCCGACGAAGGGTGCCAGAACGGCCGCGTCATCACCGACGTGGACTTCGCCGGGTGGGATGTCGCGCCGACCCACGATGGCAGCGATACGCTCCACTATGTCGTCTTCGCGCCGTACGGGTCCCCCTAGGGGGACACCGGGTGGGCCGTCAGTCGCGTTCACGACACCGAGACGTTGTCGTGTGGCAACGGAGAGACAACGGAGGGCTTCACGTGTCGTACCCCACCCGCAACCAACAACTCATCGACTGGGTTGAAAAAGTTGCTGCACTCACCACTCCCGATCGTATCCACTGGTGCGACGGATCAGCCGAGGAATACGACGCGCTCTGCCAGTTGCTCGTAGACAACGGCACGTTCACGAAGCTCGCCGACGCCAAGCGACCCAACAGCTACTACGCGACGTCTGACCCCAGTGACGTGGCGCGCGTCGAGGACCGGACCTTCATCTGCTCGCGACTCGAGTCAGACGCCGGTCCAACCAACAACTGGCGCGACCCCGACGAGATGCACGCGACGCTCGACGGTCTGTTCGCTGGCTCGATGCGCGGGCGCACGATGTACGTCGTCCCCTACTCGATGGGACCGCTCGGCTCGAAGATTGCACACATCGGCGTAGAGATCACCGACTCCGCCTACGTCGCGGTCTCGATGCGCATCATGACCCGCATGGGCGCCGGCGCGCTGGCGGTGCTCGGTGACAACGGCACGTTCGTGCCGTGCCTGCACTCGGTTGGCATGCCCTTGGCCGACGGGGAGGCCGACGTCCCGTGGCCCTGCAACGCGGACAACAAGTACATCGTCCAGTTCCCTGACACGCGTGAGATCATCTCGTACGGTTCGGGTTACGGCGGCAACGCGCTGCTCGGAAAGAAGTGCTTCGCCCTGCGCATCGCGTCGGTGATGGCGCGCGACGACGGCTGGCTCGCCGAGCACATGCTCATCTTGAAGCTGACCAACCCGGCGGGAGAGGTCCGTTACGTGACTGGCGCGTTCCCGAGCGCCTGTGGCAAGACCAACCTAGCCATGCTCGTACCGACCCTGCCCGGTTGGAAGGTCGAGACCATCGGTGACGACATCTGCTGGATGAAGCCGGGACCCGACGGACGCCTGTACGCGATCAATCCGGAGGCGGGCTTCTTCGGCGTGGCGCCGGGCACCAACTTCGAGACCAACCCCAACGCGATGTACTCAGTGGAGAGCAACACCATTTTCACCAACACCGCGTTGACCGACGACGGCGACATCTGGTGGGAAGGGATGGGTGAGCCACCGGCCCACCTCACCGACTGGCGCGGCCAGTCCTGGACGCCCGGGTCGAGCACGCCCGCCGCGCACCCGAACTCACGGTTCACGGCGCCGGCCGACCAAGACCCCGCCATCGCACCCGAGTGGCAGGACCCCGCTGGTGTGCCAATCGATGCGATCCTCTTCGGTGGACGACGTGCCAGCGTCGTGCCACTCGTTTTCCAATCGCGCGACTGGGCCCACGGCGTCTTCCTCGGCTCGATCATGGCCTCGGAGACCACGGCCGCCGCTACCGGCGCCGTCGGCAACCTGCGCCGTGACCCCTTCGCCATGC
>JAJZSM010000197.1 GCA_021849765.1 Actinomycetes bacterium
GGAGATCGAGGGCGACATGGGCGACTCCCACGTCGGACTCCAGGCGCGGCTCATGAGCCAGGCGCTGCGCAAGTTGACCGGTGGACTCTCCAAGTCGAACACGATCGCCATCTTCATCAACCAGCTGAGAGAGAAGATCGGTGTCATGTACGGGTGCTTCTCGTACGGCACCCGTGTCGTGCTCGCCGACGGGACGACTGAGAAGATCGGCAAGATCGTGAACCAGCGCCTACCCGTCGAGGTGTTGTCCTACGACCCCACGGTCGGCGCGGTCGTCGCCAAGCGGGTTGTGAATTGGTTCGACAACGGCAAGGCCGAGAGCTTCCTCCAAGTGACCGTGGCCAAGCCACAGGGGAATGGTCGCGCCCAGTTCGCCGCCACCCCCAATCACCTCGTTCGCACGCCAACTGGCTGGAAGCAAGCCAAGGACTTGGTAGTGGGTGAGAACGTCATGCAGGCGCTACCCGTGCACCTATCTGAATTCCAGCTCGAAGCGATTCGTGGCACCTTGATGGGTGATGGTGCGCTCTCGTCGACCAAGAGCGGCCACGGCGCACGACTGCGCTATTCGCACTGCGCGCGGCAGGCGCCGTACGCCGAGTGGAAGGCGTCACTCTTCGCGAATGTGTCGTGTAGTCACAAAGTTCGAGACGACGGTGTCGTGACGTACGACTTCCAGCCGCTACCTGAGTTGGCCGCGCTTCGTCAGTCGGTATACGTCGGCGGGAAGAAAGTCTTCGACGACGACTACCTCAAGGGGCTGACGCCGATGTCGCTCGCATTGTGGTACATGGATGATGCCAATTTCACTCTCCGGTCCAAGGGGCTCCAGGCTCGCACCGAAGGGGGAAGCGGACGCGTCAATATCTGCATAGAGGCGATGGAACCGCAAACACGGGAGCGTCTGGTCGCGTACCTGAAGGATACGTGGCAGATTCGGGCCGACCTGGTCGAAGTGGGATCCGTGCACAAGGCCGTGCTTCGGTTCTCGACGGGCGAGTCCGCGAAGCTGCAGGCCCTCATCGCCCCGTTCGTGCACCCGAGCATGGACTACAAGCTCCTGCCGCGATTCCGCGGGAGGTTCGCCGTGGACCCGGTCTTCGTACCGACGCGCTACGAGCTGATGGCAATGCCCATCGTCGATATTCACCAGAAGCCGCCGACTCGGTCCATGCGACGCTTTGACATCGAGGTCGAGGGGTCGCATAACTACCTGGTCGATGGGGTGGTCGTCCACAACTCGCCCGAGGTCACGCCAGGCGGTCGTGCACTCAAGTTCTACTCGTCGATCCGTCTCGATATCCGTCGAATCGAATCGATCAAGGACGGTACCGAGATCGTGGGCAACCGAACGCGCGTGAAGGTCGTGAAGAACAAGTGTGCGGCACCGTTCAAGCAGGCGGAGTTCGACATCATGTACGGCCAGGGCATCAGTCGCGAAGGGTCCGTGCTCGACGTCGCCGTCGAGCTCGGCTTCGTAAAGAAGGCCGGCGCGTGGTTCACCTACGAGGGTGAGCAGCTCGGACAGGGCCGCGAGAACGTGAAGAACTTCCTGCGTGAGAACCCCCAGCTCATGGCCGAGGTCGACGAGCGGGTCCGAGCGCACCTCGCCGAGGCACTGGCGCCCGACGTCATCGGTGAGGCGATCGACGTCGACGCACCGATCACTCTCGACTGACGTCGAGGTGACCGGCGCGTCTGCGGCGGTCGACCGATGACAGGGCCGGCGGGCGGCGGTGTCGCAGTGCGGGCGCTGCTGCCAGCGCGGACTCCACTACCCGCAGCGATAGCGTGACCCCCATGCAACTGCGCCGTCACACGAGACGACTCCTCGGTGAAGCGGTGCGTGCGCTTCGGGCCTACGCGAACGACGTCGCGATTGTCGGAGCCCACGACCGCTACGCCGACGCCTTCCACTATTTCGGCGCGGGTGCGGCGTTGATGGCCCCCCAGGGCGTCATCTACAACGAGCGCTACCTGTCGATTGGCGACGACACACTCGTGGGTCCGAACGTCTGTCTGACCGCGGGCATCAACGGTGACCAGACGATGCTCGCCACCCCCGTCGTGTCGATCGGTCAACGCTGCGTGATCGGCCGGGGTTCGCACATCATCGGCCACTGGCGTATCGAGTTGGGCGACGAGATCCAGACCGGCCCCTACGTCTACATCACCGACCAGAACCACGTCTACGACGACCCGGACGCGGCGATCGGCTGGCAGCGCCCGACCGAGGCCGCCGTTCGGATCGGGTCGGGGAGTTGGCTCGGCGCGAACGTCGTGATCCTGCCGGGCACGGACCTTGGAGAGCACACGACGGTCGCCGCGGGCGCGGTGGTGCGCGGCACGTTCCCGAGCCACGTCGTGCTCGGTGGTGTCCCAGCCAGGGTGCTTCGCCACTACGACCGCGACCGCGGGTGGCTGGCGGGCCCGCCGGCGTGAACCTGGGACTCAACCTCGCACCGCTGCGAGCGTCGCGCCAGTACCGCCGACTCTACGTCGCCGGCTTCATCTCGGCGCTCGGTAGCCAGGCGACCTACGTGACGACCGCGTACCAGCTCAAGCAGCTCACCCACTCGCCGATTGCGGTGGGCGCGCTCGGCCTCGTCGAGGTCGTGCCGCTGCTCATCTTCGGCCTCTACGGCGGGGTGCTCGCCGACCACTTCGACCGACGCCGGCTCGTGCTCGTGACCGAGTTCGTCCTCTTGCTCACCGCGGTCGCGCTCGTCGTGAACGCGGCGCGCCCCTCGCCCGAGGCGTGGGTGCTCTACGTGGTCGACGCCGTCATCATCATCGCGGGCAGCGTCCAGGGACCGAGCCTCGCCGCGCTCAACCAACGACTCGTCGAACACGACCTCCAACGCGACGCGGCGACGCTCAACATGGTGCGCGGCACCTTCGCTTCGATCGTCGGACCGGCGCTCGGCGGCTTCATCGCGGTGGCCGCCGGGCCCCAGTGGGTCTACGCCATCAACGTGGTCACCTTCGTCTTCTCTCTCGGACTGCTCGTGACCCTGGCGCCGGTCGGGCGCGGCGGCGGTGACGGGGCCTCGATGAGCTCGCTCATGGTAGGGCTTCGCTACGCGCGCTCGCGCCCCGACATCGTGGGCACCTACGTCGTCGACCTGCTCGCGATGGCCCTCGCCTACCCGGTCGTGATGCTGCCGTTCGTGGCCGCGCACTTCTCGGAGCACTATGCGCTCTCCCTGCTCTACCTCGGTCTGCCGACGGGGGCCCTGCTCGCGACCCTGACCTCGCGCTGGACGCGCCACGTGCACCGCTACGGCCGCGCCGTGGTCGCCGCGGCGGTCACGTGGGGCCTCGGGATCGCGATCTTCGGCTACTCGACGTCCTTGGTCGTCGTGCTGGCCGGACTCGTCGTCGCCGGCGGGGCCGACGCGGTGAGCGGGATCTTTCGCAACACGATGTGGAACGAGTCGATCCCGCCCGACGTTCGCGGGCGCATGGCCGGCGTCGAACTGATCTCATATTCGCTCGGACCGACGGCTGGACAGTTCCGCTCCGGATTGATGACCGCCTGGACCTCGCTGCGGTTCTCACTCACCGTCGGCGGACTGGCGAGCGCCGGCTCGGTGGCGGTCGTCGTCGCTGCCCTACCCCAGTTGTGGGCCTTTGACGCTCGAACCGATCGCCACGTCGCCGAGGTGCGCGAGCTGCGAGCGGCCGAGCACGATGCGCGATGACCGGACGTTCTACGCTTCATCCGTGGTGCGTCCTGAAAGTTGCGTCAGACCAGTGGGTGAAAGTCCCATCCGGGTAATTGCCGGAAGGCCCGGTAGCAGGCCCCGGTTCGTTGCCGAGAGGCGGCGGGCTGAGCGGGGCGTCAAGAGCCTCTTCGGAGGGAGCAAGTGTGTGGGCCGTAGTGCCACTCGGCACGAGTCCTGCAGCCTCGTCAAAGCTATAACG
>JAJZSM010000198.1 GCA_021849765.1 Actinomycetes bacterium
ATCTTGGTCCTGCTGGGAACACGGCGTTGCTAGGTCGCGGTGCTCGAAGTGTGGACTCGGTCACTCGACTTGGACCGGCTCGCGTTGGTCCCCACGAGCTCGGGCGCGCAGCGTGATCCGTCGCTCGCCACGGCGAGGTTGGGTAGCGCGCAGCGCGCAGCGCGCAGCGCGAGTTGCGAGTGATCGTTCACGCGACGTGGCGGGCGGCGTGAAGGACCCGACGGGGTGGAATTCAGAAGGGTCGCGGTCGTCTGTCCGGTGGCGGGACCAAGATCGGGCGTTTTAGCCACGAGTCATCATGGGACGACGTGATCCGGCGGGGACTCATCAGGCACGTGCTCTTAGTAAGGTTTTCTCATCGCACCGGTTCGACCGGGACCACGTCGTCGGGGCCGGTTTTGACGTGTCGTCTTCTTTGACGATGCATCGGGGAGAGGTGAATTCATGATTGGAGTCGTGACGGGATCGACGGGCGTGGTGGTGCTCGTCGGCGCGGTCTTTCTCGCGTGCGCGGTCGAGATGGTCGAGGCACTGACCATCGTGCTCGCGGTGGGTCACACCCGCGGCTGGCGCTCGGCCTTCGAAGGGACCGGCGCCGCGTTGGTGGTCCTCGCTGCGCTCGTGGCATTGTTCGGCCCGGCGCTCGTTCGCGTGCCGCTCAGCGTGCTGCGACTTGTGGTGGGCGGGGTGTTGCTGATCTTTGGCATGCAGTGGCTTCGCAAGGCGATCCTCCGTTCGAGTGGGTTGAAGGCCATGCACGACGAGGACGCGATCTATCGCGCCAAAGTCGCTGAACTGGAGTCGGCCGGCGCGACCCAGCGCGACCGGATCGCCTTCGTCATGGCGTTCAAGGGCGTCTTCCTCGAGGGCCTGGAGGTCGTGATCACGGTACTCACGCTCGGGACCTCGGCGCACCGCCTCGGTCTCGCCTCAACGGTGGCCGCGATCGCGGTGGTACTGGTCGGGATCGTGGGTGTCGTGGTGGCCAAGCAGCTGTCTAACGTCCCCGAGAACGCCATGAAGATGGGTGTCGGGGTGCTGCTCGTCAGTTACGGGACCTTCTGGACGGGCGAGGGACTGCGGGTGCGCTGGCCCGGCAACGACGTGATGCTCGTCGGTTTCGTGGCGCTCTACCTGGGGGTGACCTGGGTCCTCGTCGCGTACCTGCGTCACGAACGACGAACTCGGGAGGTGGCGGCGTGACGGGGGATCGACGACCACCGCTCGTGTGGCGACTGGTGAAGGGTTTCGCCCTGTTCTGGTGGGACTTCTTGATCGGGGACACGCCCGAGCTGTTCGTCGCGGCGCTCGTCACGATTGGGGTCGTCGCGGTGCTGAGTCACCTCTGGCACTTGAACGGCGTCGCGGCTCTCGCGTTGCCCGTGCTTGCAACGTCGGCCCTCGTGCTTTCGATCCGTCGCGCGGTGCGAGGCGAGCGTCGGCGCTGATCGTGCGGCCACGACACCGTGATAGTGCGGCGAACCTTCATGGCCAACTAGAGGTAGTGGGGCGGCACCTCGTGCTGGGCTCGGCGAAGTACGCGAATCTCCTCTTTCAGTCTCGCAACCTCGGCGCGCAGCGTCGCGATCTGGCGCTCTAACTCCTCACGAGCCGCTTCGTCTGACACGATGCCACTCTGTCACACGCACGCCCACGGTCGTCATCGTTGGGCCGCGACAACCAAATCGGGCGTCCGTGTCCTGGTGAGAGGGCCACAGCCGATTCACAGGGTATTCTCACCCTTTGCCCAGGGAACTCCCCGGTCACGTCGATACGGTGGGTTTTACCTGATGGTCGGTGATGGACATTGATTGAATGGGTGGACAGGGCGGCGAGTCTCGTGAGCCGAGAGTACCTAGCGTTACCGGAGCGGACCAGTAAACCCCGTGAGTTCGGACTCACCATGGCGATTGACAAAGGATTGCCGCTGCGCTACTTCGCCGATGTCGTCTCGGCGGGGAGTGACTACCTCGACTTTGTGAAGTTCGGGTGGGGCACGTCGGTCGTTGACCGCAACATCCCCGACAAGATCGCCGTCTTGCGCAGTGAGGGCGTGGACTTCTACTTCGGCGGCACTCTGTTCGAGAAGTACGTCCTCCAGGACCGCTTCGACGAATTTCGCACCATGTGCCGCTCCTACGGATGCACTTTCGTCGAGGTCTCCAACGGCACCATCGACCTGAACGACGCCGCCAAGGCCGACTACGTCGCTGAGCTGGCCAAGGACTTCTCGGTCATCTCCGAGGTCGGCTCCAAGGATCAGGTGAAGTCCGAGAACATGGCGCCGCACAAGTGGATCGGCTACATCGGGGCGGATCTCGACGCCGGGGCGGTGCTCGTGACCTTAGAGACCCGCGAGAGCGGCCAGGGCGGGATCTGTCGGCCGAACGGGGAGTTGCGCTTCGGGTTGATCGAGGAGATCCTCGCCAGCTCAATCAGCGTGGACCGGTTGTTGTTCGAGGCGCCCAACCTCGAGTTGCAGGGTTATTTCGTCTCCCGGATTGGCCCCAACGTGAACCTGGGCAACGTCGCCACGACCGACATCATCGGCCTTGAGACGGTGCGACTCGGGCTGCGCAGCGAGACGCTGCTGTCCTTCGAGTCCGACATCGAACCGTCCTATCTGGAGCGACGGTGAGAGAAAGCCGTGACGTCTTCCATTTGGCGGTGCCAGCGTACGACTTGGATGCGGCGTATTCGTTCTACGTCACCCAGCTCGGGTGCAAGTTGGCCCGTCGCTACGACGACCGCATCACGCTCGACTTCTTCGGCGACCAGTTGGTGTGTCACTTGAGCACGGCCCCGAGCGAACCGGGCGACCCCGCCGCACGCTCGCTCTACCCCCGGCACTTCGGCGTCACGTTTCGCAAGGGCGGCGACTTCGAGGCGGTCCACCGGCTCTGCCAACAACGTGACCTTCCCTTCTTCGCGCCGATGAGCGTGCGCTTCGAGGGGCGCGTCGAGGTCCATCGGACCTTCGTCGTCGAGGATCCCTCGGCGAACCTGATCGAGTTCAAGCACTACGCCGATCCGCGCATGATGTACTGACCAAGCCGACAGGTCATGCATCGTCACATCGCCCGATCGGATCGGCGCGCTGGACTCGGCGGCTCGTCGTCCGCCACCCGCCGGGGCGGACGACGAGCCGCGTTCTAATCGAGCAGGTCGCCGTTGAGATCAGTCGTCCACACGCTGGCGTTGTCCACCGGGTACCACGTGGTCGTCGCGATCGGGGTCTTCGCGTGGGCCGCGCGGATAGCCCGAAGCGTCCCGCCGTGGGTGACGACGAGCACTCGTGCGCCGGCGAAATCGAGACGAAGTTGGCCGAGCCAACGCGCGGCGCGCTGGTAGAGATCATTGAGCGACTCGCCACCCGGCGGTCGCGCGTCTGCGTCGACCACGACCTCACCGTCGAAGCCGGCGACCGATACCGGGAGGTCCGCGAAGAGCCCGCCCTCGTAGACGCCGTAGGCGCGTTCGCGCAGGGTCGGCGTGGTCGCGACCTCGATACCGCGTCCGCTCGCGATGATCGTCGCGGTGTGCTGCGCGCGGCGCAGGTCGCTCGAGACGATCACGTCGAAGTCGTAGACGCGCAGGGCCGATGCCGCCTCGTGGGCCTGGGCGACGCCGCGCTCCGTGAGCTGTGCGTCGTCACGGTGGCCCTGGACGAGGTGTTCGTGGTTCCAGGTGGTCTCCCCGTGGCGCACCACCACGAGACTCGACGGTGGGCTCAAGGGCATGAACTCGAGCGTACCGGCCGCTCGGGAGGGCCCCGATCAGGTGTAGCCGACCATCGTCGAGCGAGCCGTGCCGTGGCGCTCGACCGCCTCGGCCAGGTCGGTGAGGAACTCCTCGACGTGGGCGCCGTGGATCGGCGCGATCATCATCTGCACACCCGAGGGGTTGTGCACGC
>JAJZSM010000199.1 GCA_021849765.1 Actinomycetes bacterium
GTATCGAGGCACCGCCTCGGCGGGCACCGAGCGCGAGAGCACCGGCGGCGAGGTGGTCCGTCAGGGTGCCCACGTCAACCTTCGCGGAGGTCGACGCACACCCCCACCAGTGCGACACCGCGACGCCGCGCCGTGCCATCTCGCAACACCGATACCTCGCGCCGACGCAACTGGATGCGGCACGAATTCGTCGACGAGTCGACTCACACCGCGTACGGCCACCTCGCCACGACGATCACCGGCTCCCGGTGCGCGCGCGTCAGGCCCCTCTCCGTCGCGCGGGAACTCGCGAGAGGAGGGCGAGTGGCGCGACTACTCTCTCGCGGCGCCTCGGACGAACGTCGCGGCGCCCGCATGAGCTGCACCACGCACCCACGACTCGTCACGGCTCAGTGGCCCGTTACGAGAACGGGGTGGGGGGTCGCACGAAAGCGGGCGACGGTCGATCCGGGGAGTTCAGCCGTCTCGCGGCGTGCACGACCACTCCCCCGAATCCCGCTGCCATTGCGACCTGCGTGAGGAACAGGACGTGGACCCCGAAGAATCCCGTGAGGACCAGGAGACACACGCCGATCCACTGAAGGGCGAGGAAGGCGAGGTCCAGGGAGTCCCGATCCGTCGTACGCAGGATCCAGGCCGCCCCGATCACCTCAGCCAGCCCCAGCGTGATAGCGAGCATGAAGTGGAGGACCCGCCAGTCTCGGTCGAGCGAGTAGGCGTACGTACTCACGAGGACCAGCAGCAGAAGCGTCGCGTAGCTGCGCAACGCCCAGGCGAGTGCTCGAGGCTCCGGCCGAAGCCCAAGATGTCCCGCCGCCCGCAGACTGTACAGCGCGGCCACGGCGAGAGCCAGGGTGTAGGGCACGAACGTCTTGAGATGCGTGCCGTAGTCGCTGAGGCCACCCTCGTTGGACCCGAGCACGAAGCCAGGGTGCAGGGTCACGCAGACCATTGCGAACAGCCAGAATGCGAACTGTCCGCGCACCACGTCGGACAGCACGCGCGTGCTCACGGTCTCAATGTAGCGCCGTTGGTCGTGCCCACCGTCTGACGCGAAGCCCCACCGACCGGATCATGACACCCCCAGGGTGAGCCGTGATCGAGTCGCCAGAGCGCGTTGGTGGTGGGGCCACCACGGTCGAGTGTGCGACGCCCGCGCCGACGCGATCGGCCGTGCGAGCGACGAGTCGACGATCACCACGGGGGCGAACGTCCGCCGGGTCGACAGCCGGGGTCGCGAACGACCAACCGGGTGGCCGACTGGCCGTCGCCCGACCAGCCTGGATCATCCGTTCGTGGTGCATCCATTCGCGCACCACCCGCGCACAGCCCGGTCACTCGACGACGGTCGCGGTCCCGCCGGGGTCGCGCCATCGCCGCTGCGATGACTCGAAGTCGTCCAGTTCCCACAGAAGGGCCGTTCGTGGGACGACGCGATAGAGGACGTCGTACAGGTCGTTGTGCGACGGCAGGTACTCCTCCTCGCCGGGTCCGTCGTACTTCCTCGCCAGAGCCTCGATCACTTCTCGCTGACGGCGCGGGTCACCGAGGTCGACGACCTGGCCGTGCACGATCACGACGTGACGCGCACTCTCGAGGTGCACGGACACCCGCGGATCGCGATCGAGGTTTCGCGCCTTGCGAGTGGACCGCGAGGTGAACCAGTAGAAGTCGCCCGCGTACACCACTCCCCACACCGGCGACGGATGCGGCGAACCATCGCGATTGGTGGTGTCGAGCCAGTAGCGGGACGCCGCCGCCAGTCTCGCTGCAACGCCGCCCCACACCAGACGAGAGGACTCTTCATCTTCCACGTAGTCCAGCATGCCTCCAACTGGTGAGCGACTCGCGTTGGCGACGGTAAAACGTGCGGCCGTTCGGCAATCCGATCACCGTTGCAGGTGCAATCTCCACGCGCGAAGGCGCCCGTCCCAGATACGGTGGGAGTCGGGCGCCTCGCTTGCTTGTTTCCTGGAGCGGATCAGTCGGGGTTACGCCGGCGAAGCGTACGCGCTTCTCGTCCGTTGCGGTCCTCATACTGCAGGATCCGCGTCTACAGCCGGGCCTACCGGGCGAACCCGTAGGATCCTTCGTCATCCGTTCTCAGGATGAACCACCGTCACGTTTCATTCGTCACGGACCTCCTAAAGGACCATCTCAGATCCTTCGCCTTTCAGTGTAATGAGTCACCATAATCACGAATAGGGACGAAAGTCCTTTTCGTACATTACCTGATCACACTCGCTTCCCATTTCGGGCTGGCGCGACCGCGCGACGGTCCCCAACCGACTTCCCGGCGACCACGAGGGGGTCCGCTCGGTGGACCGATGAACCGCTATCGCGCCCCCGCGGCGTCGTCACCCGACCCGTCCACCCACTGACTCACCCGATTCCGCACTGGCGTGTCGGGCCGGGCCCAGCAGCCGCGACGGACCGCCCCGCGGTGCGACCCCAGCGGCAACGTCTCACGCTGGTCGGGCACCACCACCGCGCCCGCCACCATCCTGGACCACGGGTACGGCGCACCATCGCGTCCATCCAACGAGATCGGGGTCCGCTTCGAAAGGGTGGCGGTCAGCCCACGTGACGTCGTCGGGTGAAGGAGCCATCCGAGCCGTCGCCGTCGAAGCTGCGGTCGTCGACCACCTCGATCATCGTGGCGACACTTCCCGAATCGACCATCAAAATGATCAGGGCCGCGGCGGCCGGGAGGGCGCCTGTTCGAGCGAATCACGTGAGCCTCCTCCACGAGTCACCAATCGTCCCGGTCATCCGTGGCCGTGTCCTGTCTGACGCGAGTCTCGGCGTCTCGACCGACGAACGAGGTCTGGCGCGTGCCCCCGATCGGTCGAGTCGCGTTCCGGTGCGCGACGCCGATCGGGACGCGATCGCGTCGCACCAGGTCCGACGCTGAATTGTAACGTGGTCAGGAGAAACAGTCCACACCCCCGCCAACCCCGCTCTACACTTGACGACCATGACCCGTCTCGCACTACGTGTTCCCATCGTGGCCGTCCTAGTCCTCGCGGGAGGTGTCGTCGCGGCGGGTTCCGCCTCGGCGGCCACGACCACGCCTGCCGCCACCTCACTCGGCTACGACGTCAGTTTCCCGCAGTGCGGGGGCTCCCTGCCGACGTCACCCGGGTTCGCCGTCGTGGGCGTGAACGACGGGCGCCCCTACACGACGAATCCGTGCCTCGCCACCGAGTTGCAGTGGGCGAACACCTCGCTGGCCGGCGCTCCCGCCTTCTACGTGAACACGGCGCAGCCGGGACCGACCAACAACACGGCGTGGCCCACCGGTCAGCAGTCTCCCCAGGTCTGCACGGGGGGTGACAGCACCGCCTGCTCCTACGACTTCGGTTGGAACGCAGCCCAGCAGTCGTTCCAGGGTGCCGTCGCTGCCGAGACCCTGGACGGTGCGACGTCACCCTCCAGCGCCGCTGCAGCGGCGCCGTGGTGGCTCGACGTCGAGACCGGCAACTCCTGGGAGTCCACCGCCACTGCCAACCCCTCCACGGCGTCGTTCCTGAACGACCAGGCGACGGTGCAGGGCGAGATCGCCTACCTGGATAGCGCCGGGGCCACCTCCGTCGGGATCTACTCAACCCCGACCCAGTGGGCGACCCTGATGGGATCGACCGGCTCCACCTTCGCGGCCACTGCGGTCTGGCTCCCGGGCTTCGCCACCCTCGCCGCCGCACAGGTGGGATGCACAGCGACGTCATTCACCGGTGGTCGCGTCGCCATGATCCAGTACCCCTCGGGAGGGCTCGACGGCGACTACCAGTGTCCCTTGGTGAGCGTGCCCGTCACCGCCATGGTTCCCGTCACGTCCTCGGCCACCTTCTCCCAGCAGTTGAGTGTCGCCGGATTCAGCGAGCCCGTGTCCTTCACCCAAACGAG
>JAJZSM010000200.1 GCA_021849765.1 Actinomycetes bacterium
GCCAGGTCTATTCGCGCGCCCAGCTCCTCGAGCACGTCTGGTCCTCTTCGAGCGAGTGGCAAAACGAGGCCACCGTGACCGAGCACATCCGCCGCGTGCGCGCCAAAGTCGAGATCGACCCCGACCATCCTCGCTGGATCAAGACGGTGCGCGGCGTGGGCTATCGCTTCGAACCCGACGTCGGGCACTGATCAGGCGCGCGAGCGCGCCAGCAGTTCGTTCAATCGGTCGACCAGCTCGCTGGGTCGAAAGGGCTTGGCCAGGAATGCGCCCGTGCGCGGCGTCAGGTCCGCGAGCACGCTCGCGTCGGCGTGTCCCGAGACAACTAGAACCGCCAAGGACGGGGTACGCGCCTGGAGCGTGACCGCGAGCTCGACCCCGCCCATGACCGGCATGTCGACGTCGGTGACGAGCGCGTCGACGGCCGATGCGCGCGCGGCCTCGAGGGCGCTCGCGCCGTTGTCTCCCTCGAGCACGCGGTAGCCGTTTCGCCGCAGCACCTGGACCATGAGCCGGCGCAAGGCCTCGTCGTCCTCGGCGACGAGCACCGTCGTGCCCGTCGACGCGCTGGTCACGCTCGTCGCTAGCGCTTCGACCGCGGCCGAGTCGCGCGTGGCGGGCAGGCGGATCTCGAAGCTGGTGCCGACGCCGGGACGGCTCGTGACGTGAATCGTGCCCCCGCTCGCCTCGATGAGTCGCCGCGCCGAAGCCAGTCCCATCCCGGTCCCCTTGAAGGGGCCCTTGGTCGTGAAGAAGGGCTCGAAGCAGCGTCGAAGCGTTGCCTCGTCCATCCCCGTACCGGTGTCGGCCACGCCGATGACAACCCACTCCTCGTCGCCGTCTGCCTCGGCGGCGACTCTCAGGACTAGGTCGCCCCCCTCGGGCATCGCGTCGCGCGCGTTGATGACCAGGTTGAGGATCACCTGTTCGAATTGGTCGGCGTCGACGAGCACGTTGCCGGCGAGCTCGTCGAACTCGCGCGTGACCGTGACGGCGCCGCCGACGATGCGCTCGATCACCTCCGCGTTGGACTCGATCAGTCGGCGCACGTCGACCACGGTGGCCTCACGGCTCTGGGTTCGCCCGATGGTCTGGAGCTGTTGGGTGATCTGCGAGGCTCGCGACGTGGTCGCCTGGATGTCGCGCACCAAGTCGAGGGCCCCCTCGTTGGCCGACACCTCGCCGGTGAGCATCTCGGCGTAGCCCGAGATGAGCGTCAGCAGGTTGTTGAAGTCGTGGGCGACGCTGCTTGCCACCTGGGCGCGGATCTCGCCGCCGCGCGCCTGGCGCAGTTCGGCCTGCATCTCGTGTTCGTCGGTCACGTCGTCGACAAGCACGAGCAGGTGTTCGGGTTCGCCGGTTGCTCTCGCGAGCGCCGTGACCGAGACGCGCAGCTCGCGCCGGCGCTCGGCGACGTTGATCGTGACCTCCCCGCGCACCGCCCGATCAAGCGCGGCCTCGGCCAAGAGGCCGCGCATCTGGTCGGACACCTCGTCGCTGAAGGCGGGCGCGGGAGCGTCGCTGACGGCCTCGGGCCAGGCGAGTGTTCGCGCGGCCGCGCGGTTCCACCAGAGAACCTGTCCCTCGCGGGTCACGTCCACGATCCCTACCGGTGCTGAGTTCACGAGCGCGCGCCAGCGCGCCTCGCGCGAGCGGATGCCCTCGCGCAGTCGTGCCTCGGCCACGGCCGAGGCCGTCATCTGTGCGAGGAGGGTGAGTATTTCGCCGTCGTCGGCCGCGTGGGGCGATCCGTTGGCGTGGCGGATCGCGATCAAGCCCTGGGCGCGGATCCAGCCCTCGAGGATCGGCACGGTGAGCCAGCCCCGCACCAGGCGCGCGTCGCTCACTGTTTCGGCGATCTGGGGCCGCTCGGTGTCGCCGTCGACGAGCTCGGTGCTGGTGCGCGAGGCGAGCGCCGAGCGGACCACGCCGTTGGCCGCGACGCTGACGAGCGCCTCGTCGCAGTCAAAGACGGCTCGGGCCCGGCCGGCGATGGCGAGCAGGATGTCGGACTCCTCGAGGGAACCCGAGGTCGTGATGGACGTGGCGACCAGCTGATGGAGCTGGCTCGCAATGCGTTGGCTGCGCCGGATGGCCTCGGAGATCGTCGGGCCGGCGTCGTTTGACTCGAAGCTCACAGCGGCTCGCCGGTGAAGATGGCGAATCCCTTGAGATAGTCGTCGATCTCGTGGGCCTCGTGGGGGGCCGAGAAGAGGAAGCCCTGGCCGGCACTGACGTGCTCGACTTGGAGGATCCGGCGCTGGTCGGCGTCCTCGACGCCGGCGGCGATTACGCGGATGCGCAGGTCGCTCGCGCGCGCGACCAGGGTGTGGATCTCGCGGGCGAATTCAGGTTGAGCGCCGAGGCGCGCGATGACACGGCGCTCGAGCTTGATGATGCTCACCGGCCCCTCGACGAGGGCCTCGACCGAGGAGGTCGCGGGGTCGAAGTCGTCGATGGCGATGCGAACGCCGAGCTCGCTGAGCTGACGCAGCCGGGCGGCGACATCGAGGTCGGCGGCGTCACTGGCGGCGATCTCCAGGATCAGGGCCGGCGGCGGCAGATGGCTCGCGGCCACGGCGATCGCGACGTCGTCGACGAAGTCGGCTGCGTGCAACTGGCGGCTCGACACATTGACCGACACCGTGAGACGGTAGCCCCGGGCGTGCCACTCGGCGCCCTGGTGACAGGCGGTCGCCAGGGCCCAGCGGCCGACCGCGGCGATGACCCCGGAGAACTCGAGTTCCGCGATGAACTCGGCGGGCGCCAAAATTCCCCGCTCCGGGTGGCGCCAGCGCATGAGGGCCTCCACCCCGGAGAACGCCCCGCTGTTGAGGTCGAACATCGGCTGGTAGACGAGGAAGAACTGGCCGGCGACGAGCGCGTGGGCCAACTCGGGTGCCTGGTCGGTGCCCGGACCTGTCGGCGGACTGTCGCTCATGGGTTCCTTCCGGTGCCTCGAAGACCTCAGCATCGTACCGAAGACCGATTACGACCGCGACTATGGAAAATGGTACGTATGAACCTGAGAGAAACCTCAGACTGGGGCTCGAGGGTGGGGAAGATTACGAGTCGTCGTTACGCCATCCCTGATCAGTTGTGGTCAACGTTGTGTTGGTGTAGATAAGCAATCCAATCACTCGAAATTGACAAATCTTCGACAATCACCCATACTGTGGAGGTATCGCAGGGGCAGATGGAGGAAGAGCAGTGAAGAACGTGAGCCGTAATTGGCGTGCACTGCTGTCTGTTTCGGGCGTCGTAGTTCTGAGCGTGGCGACGTTGCCGATGCTCTCGTCGAGTGCCGCGATCGGAGCGTCTCTGTCAGGGCCGGTGACGTACACGGGTGCGAACGCAGTGTTCAACCTCCCAGCGCCATCCTCGATTTCAAACGGCAACATCACCCAGTGCACTGACCTGCAGTATTTCCTCTCCAGTCCGGTCTACCCGTTGGCGAGCGAGACTTCGTGGCCAGCAAATCCGGATGCACTCAGCCACTACTACCCGATTGACAATGTGGCGTCATTGCCCCACGACATCAGCGGAGTGGTTTCCGGCTCTTCGTTGACGTTGACGGTGAGTTCGGCATATGTAATTGACTACGTCGTCATCAAGGGCGGTGCTGTGACACCGGGGAACGTCGGATTCAACGTCTACACGGGTCCAGCAACCAATTTCACGCAGAGCGGCCTGGTGGCACCCAACGGTTTCAGTCACTGGTTTGTCTGCTACCACGCCAACGATGATGTGACGACAACTACGGCAGCGACGACTACGTCGTCAACCAGCACGACAACGTCGACTAGCACCACGACGACCACGGTCGCTCCGACCACGACGACCACGGTCGCTCCGACCACGACGACCACGGTCGCTCCGACCACGACGACCACGGTCGCTCCG
>JAJZSM010000201.1 GCA_021849765.1 Actinomycetes bacterium
CTGTTCGGCGACCGCCGGGTCGTGGTCGCCCGTGAGCTGACCAAGCTGCACGAGGAGCTCGTGCGCGGCGCGCTGCGCGAGGTCGCCGGACGCTGGGCCGAGGGGGAGGTGCGCGGTGAAGTGGTCGTCGTCCTCGAAGGTGCCGCGCCCGCGGCGATTCCCGAAACGGCGGTTCGCGAGGCCCTCGAGCGCCGTCTCGGCGCGGGCGAGACCGTGCGCGATGCCGTCAGCGCCGTCGCTGACGAGTTGCGCGTGGCGCACCGGATCGCCTACGACGTGGCGCTGCGGATCCGTTCGGAGCGGGGTGCCTGACTCGTTACGCTGGTCGGATGGGTCGTTTCTACATCACCACGCCGATTTACTACGTGAATGACGCCCCGCACGTCGGTCACGCCTACACGACCCTCAACGCCGACGCGCTGGCGCGATGGCACCGGCTGAACGGTGACGAGACGCTCTTCTTGACGGGCACCGACGAGCACGGCCAGAAGGTGGCCGACGCCGCCGCGAAACACGAGATGACGCCCCAGGCCTGGACCGACAGGACCTCGGCGCGGTTCCGCGAGGCCTGGGACGCGCTCGACGTGAGCTACGACGACTTCATCCGCACCACCGAGCCCCGTCATTACGAGAGCGTCCAGAAGTTCCTCGGCGCCATCTACGAGAACGGCTACATCTACAAGGGCGTGTACCAGGGCCTCTACTGCGTGAGCTGTGAGGACTACTACACGATCGAGGCGAGCGATAACGGGAACTGCCCGATCCACGGACGGCCCCTGACCGAGATGGAAGAGGAGAACTGGTTCTTTCGGCTCTCCGCCTTCGAGGACCAGCTGCTCGCCTACTACGACGCCCACCCTGGGTTCGTCACGCCCGAGACCAAGCGCAACGAGGCCTACTCGTTCATCAAGGGCGGCCTGCGTGACATCTCGATAACGCGAACCTCGATCGCCTGGGGCGTGCCGGTGCCCTGGGACGAACGCCACGTCTTCTACGTCTGGTACGACGCGCTGATTAACTACCTCACGGCGATCGGCTACGGCCGTGACGACGACCGGGTCGCGACGTGGTGGCCGTCGTCGCACCACCTCATCGGCAAGGAGATAATCCGATTCCACTGCGTGTGGTGGCCCGCCATGTGCATGGCGGCGGGCCTTGAACCACCGAGCCACGTTCAGGTCCACGGGTGGCTGCTCGTGGGCGGTCAGAAGCTCTCCAAGACGATGGCCGCCGAGGGTGGCGTCAAGCTCACCGACATCGCCCCGGTCACCTTGACCGAGGAGTTCGGGGTGGACCCGTTGCGCTACTACCTGTTGCGCGAGACGGCCCTCGGCAACGACGGCGAGTTCTCCTACGAGGGCATCACGCATCGTTACAACACCGACCTCGCGAACAACCTCGGCAACCTGGTGGCCCGCGTCGCGACCGTGGTCGGCTCAAAGTGCGCCGGCGTCGCGCCGGCCCCGGACCCGACCTCGGAGCTGCGCCTAACCGCCGAGGCGTCGGTCGAGGCTGCGGTCTCGGCCTGGGAGCACTTCGCGCCCAACGGCGCCCTCGAGGCCACGTGGGGACTCATCGGCGCGACCAACGCCTACCTCGAGCGGCACACGCCGTGGAAGATGACACCGGGGGAGTCGGTCGAACGCGTGCTCGGTGACGCGCTCGAGGTCATCAGGCTCGTCGCGGTCCTCGTGTCACCAGCGATGCCGAGTGTCGCCACCGAACTGTGGCGTCGGCTCGGCCTGGCGGGCGCACCCACCGACTTACCGGCGCGCGAGAGCTTGCGCTGGGGACGCTACCCCGGTGGGATCGCCATTGAGAAGGGCGTGCCGCTCTTTCCGCGGATCAACGAGGCGCGATGACCTACTGGACTGACGCGCACTGCCATCTCCAGGACCAGTTCATGGGCGAGGGGGGCGAGGACGCGGTGCGCGCCACCCTCGAGCGCGCGATCGCGGGTGGCGTGAACCGCGTCGTGGTGATCGGCACCGACGCGGCGAACTCGGCGGAGGCGCTGGCGATGACCACACTGGAGGCGCCGGTCGAGGTCTACGCCGTGGTCGGTCTGCACCCCCACGATTCGACCCAGAACCTCGGCGACGTGGCCGCGCTCGCGCGCTCGAAGCACCCCAAGCTCGTCGGCATCGGTGAGACGGGACTCGACTACTTCTACGAGCACGCCCCCCGCGTCGATCAGCGCCGGGCCTTCGCCGAGCAGATCGCGCTTGCCCACGAGCTCGACCTCGCGCTGGTCATCCACGCGCGCGACGCGTTTGACGACCTGTTCGAGATACTCGGTCGCGAGGGCGTGCCGCCACGGACGGTGATCCACTGCTTCACCGGAAACACCGAGGACGCTGCGGGGTGCCTCGAGCTCGGCTGTGACATCTCGGTCGCCGGGGTCGTTACCTTCAAGAACGCCGACGTACTGCGTGAGGCGGTGTGCACGGTGCCCCTCGAACGCCTGCATGTCGAGACCGATAGCCCCTTCCTCGCCCCGGTTCCTCACCGAGGACGGCCCAACGAGCCGGTCCACGTCGCGGTGGTCGGCGAGTACGTCGCCTCGCTGCGAGGTGAAGAAAGTTCAGTGTTTCGTCGTCAGACGGCCGCCAACACGGCTCGACTCTTTCGGCTTCCCGCTCAATAATAGTCGTTTATCAGGTTAGATAAGAGGGGAACCTGACCGGTTTGCCTTTCAGCCCCCGCTTGCCTAGCGTTGTGCCGGGCGCATCGACGGCCCGCAGTCCTGGCGGAGGGTGAACAACTGAGGACATCGAATCGTCGAGTGCGTCTGCGCTCGGCGTTGCTGATGACCGTGGTCGGCCTACTAGGCCTGGCGCCGGTCCTGTATGCGCATCCGGTTGCCGGGGCGGGTGTCAGCCACGCCCCCGTGCGAATGCCCAACGTGATCCACTTCGACCAGGCGACGACCGACGCGGCGATGGCGCGGGCCGGTCTCTACTTCCGGGTCAACGGGCCGACCAGTTGGAACGAGGTCGTCGCCGAGAACCCGAGGCCGGGGACCCTCGTGCCCTGGCACTCGACGGTCGTGCTCGCCACGACCATATCGAGCGCCCCCCAGTCCGGCACGACCGTCATGCCCGACGTGCTCTACCGCACGCGCAGCGAAGTCTTCGCGGCGATGGCGCACGCGGGGCTCTACTTCAGCACCCGGGGACCGGCGAACTGGACCATCGTGGTCTCCCAGGATCCCCGCCCCGGCTCCACGATCGCTGTCCACTCCTCGGTCGTTGTGGTCACCGCCCGCGTGGCCACCACGTCGCCGACCGGCACTACCGTCATGCCCGACGTGACGCACCGAGCTCGTGGCGCGGCCTTCACTGCCATGGCCAAGGCCGGGCTGTACTTCACGGTCTCCGGCCCGTCCAACTGGAATGTCGTCACCGGCCAACGCCCCGCGCCCGGTACGCACGTCGCGTGGCACTCGACCGTGGCGCTCACCGTCGCGCGCGAGACCGCCCCCACGACGACGACCGTTCGTGTGAGTGCGCGTACACGGGTCCCGTCGCTCGTCGGGCGAACGCGAGCGGCGGTCATCGCCCTGCTCGCGCGTGTTGGCCTTCGGCTACACCCTCAGGGCCCCGGCAGCGCCGACGGCACCTGGACCAAGGTGGTCGCCCAGAGCCCGGTACCGGGAACGGTGGTGCGTCGCGGCAGCGTGGTCGTCGTGGACACGATGCGCCCGCCCCCGCCGAGTACGACCACGACCAGCGTCACGGTGACAACGTCGCCGGGCGGCTCGTCGACCACGACCACGACGCGACCCACGCCGACCACGACGCGACCCGCACCGTCTCGCACGCGCATCGGCGTGGCGACCTGGTACGCCTACATCCCGGGTCAGTGCGCGACGTGGTACCTCCCGCGCGGTACG
>JAJZSM010000202.1 GCA_021849765.1 Actinomycetes bacterium
CTCGTCGCGTCATCCGCCCGGCTCTGGCGAGCACTGCCCGCGCCGCTGCGCCACTTTCCCCTTAACTGGGTGCTCGCCGACACTCGCCGGCGTCTGGCGACGGGTCGGGCCGTGGTCTAATCACTCTCGTTGCGCCGATACGGGTAGCGAGACGGTATCCGTATCGTCCCGTGCCGGACTACGCGAGAGCTCGTCGCAAAGTCGCTGAGATCTCGAAGTATCGCGAGCGGTGTTCGGACAGGTAGGGGCGAAGCACCGGGTGAAACGCGTCAGGTACCGGTTGGCCTGGGTGGGGTCGACCAGAACATCCTCGCGGCCCAAGTGAACACGCCCGTTCGTGTACTGCCGACCTTTGGCACCAGGGTCGAGACGATCGCCCAAGCGATCGGCGTCGACGACTGGCTCTCCCGGCACGAGGCCAATGTGTCAGCGCGCTTCAGCCACCCCTCGAGATGCGACGAGGCAGGGGCCAGGAGAGCTTGATGTGTTCAGCCTCGATGGTGCGTCGTCGGTGACGACGAGCCGCCGTTCTCAATGAGGGAACCGACGTGATCGAGTCGCCCTTCGAAAACCTCCGTTAACGCACCTCAGTTGCGACCCGACTTTGGCGTTGTGTTCGAGTGCGAGAGGACACATCGCCGAAAAGCCACAATGTCCCGGGAATGGCGCTGAAGGTAGCCCACGACTCACGGTTCATCTGACGAAATCGTCGCGCGGAAGCCGGGTGTCTAGCCCGACCAGTAATTGGGAGACGAACGAAGTACGCTACCTCTCAGGACGTCTAGAAACTTGCTTCCTTCTCGTCTGACACTTCGTCAGACTCCGTCAGAAGACAGGAAGCACAGTGCGAAACACCTCAAACGTCCACACTCGTCGTTGGTTGACGAGATCCCTCACATCCCCGTTCATCGCCTCGGCGGCGACTGCGGCGCTCTTGGTCGTGGGGTTGAACTTCGCGGCCGCCGGGCCCGCATCGGCCGCGGGTACCAAGACGAACACCATCACCGCGGTAGCGACCCCGTCCGCCGGCAGCGCAGGCGGGTCCTTCGTAACGAGTGCCACGGCCACCTCCGGTGACACGGTGATCATCTCGACCGATGCCACCTCCACCGGTTGCACGCTCGCCGGAACCAAGGTCAGCTTCACTGGTTCGGGCAACTGCGTCATCAACTTCAACGACGCCGGCAACGCAACGTTCGCCGCGGCGAACCAGGTGCAGCAGCACGTTCAGGTGTATTCGGCTAATACGATCCACCCCAGCACGGCCCCAACGACGGGACTCGTGCACGACACCTATAGCGCGAGTGCCACTGCGACCTCGGGTGACACCGTAAAGATTTCCCTCGACGGGAACTCGACGGGCTGCGCGATGAAGTCGGGCAACAAGATCAGCTTCACCGCACCGGGTACGTGCTTGGTGGACTTCAACGATGCCGGTAACGGCGCCTTTGCCGCCGCCGTGCAGATTCGCCAGAGCATCACGGTGCGTACGACGGCCCTGAAGACCCAGGCACCCCTCTACCTCACCAGCGTGACTGGGTTCGTCGGAACCGGGCTCTCGCTGACATCGTCGGGTGGTTCGGGATCGGGCGCCGTCAGTTACGCCGTCACGAGCGCCGGAAGCGCTTTGTGCTCGGTGTCCAGTGGCATCTTGCACGCGTCAACCGCTGGCACATGCCAGGTCACTGTGATGAAGGCCGGTGACACGATCTACCTCGACGCCAAGTCCAGCGCCACGACGGTCACGCTCGCTCGCCGAGTGGCCAGCGCGCCGCGTGCGATCAAGATGAGCTCTGCCGTCTTCACCGGACGTTCCATCGTGACGTCAGTCATCGGCGCCCACTTCTATGGTCAGCCCCGCTTCAACAGCAGCGTGGGCGGAACCAGGGTCGGCGTGATTCGCGACACGGGTCAGGTCCTCACCATTCGCGTCACGATCTCCGCATTTGCTCCGCGTGGTGTGCACACGTTCTTCCTCGTGTTCGCTCACGGTCAGCGCACGTCGGTGCGCTACAACCAGCGCTAGAAGCAACGTCGTCAACTCGGCCGGCGGGTCGCTCGTTCCCCCGAGAACCACCCGCCGGCCGAGTGCTCGACAGTAATACTCCCGAGCCAACACGGTCCTTGACGGCGTCGCCCACTGGCGCAGAGTCGGCGGGTCCGGCGAATGACCTCGAGGTCACTAGTGCGTTGTACGAAGATCTCTCGATCCACCTGTGCTTCAATGTCTGGGCTCGGACCACGTGGATTCATCGACACGTGGACCGAACCTGAGATTCAGGTCTCGCAGTGCGGCTGGAGGGATTCGAACCCCCGACCCTCGGTTCCGTAGACCGATGCTCTAATCCGCTGAGCTACAGCCGCAGTAATACAGGCCTCCTATCCTAGCGGTCCTCGACCAAGGGCGGCCTCGCCTCTACCATGCCCACGTGGCCCTGACCGACGACCTGCCTCGCCTCCTCGACCTCATAGAGGGTCCGATGGTGGCGATCCGCCACGACCTGCACGCCCACCCGGAGCTCTCCTTCGCCGAGTTCCGCACCAGTTCCGTGATCCGCACCCGCCTCGAGGAGCTCGGCTGGCGCCTCGAGGAGTGCCCCACCGAGACGGGCGCGGTGGCGACCCTGGAGGGGGCACCGGGACGACGCGTCATGATCCGCGCGGACATTGACGCCCTGCCGGTCGGCGAGGAGACCGGCCTCGCCTTTTCCAGCGAGACCGCGGGCGTCATGCACGCCTGCGGCCACGACGTGCACACGGCCGCGGCACTCGGAGTGGCCGATCTCTTGGCGCGACTGCACGAGGCGGATGAACTCGTCGGCGCCTTCACACTGGTCTTCCAGCCCGCCGAGGAGGGTCTCGGCGGCGCGCGTGCCATGCTCGAACGCGGCCTGCTCGAGGGACGCGACGTCGACTACGTGATCGGCGCCCACGTGTCGAGCCTCGGTCCCGTCGGCTTCGTCGCGGCGCGTCCCGGAGTCATCATGAGCGAGGCCCACGCCTTCGACATCCACCTCACCGGCGCGGGCGGACATGGCGCCATGGCGAGCGACGTGGGCAACGTCGTGCTCGCCGTCAGCGACCTCGCCCCGCGCCTGGGCGAAGTCGTCGAAGGACTCTCCTTCGAGGGCACCGCGTGCGCATGCTCGGCCGGGGTGATCCGCGCCGGCAGTGCGCCCAATGTGGTGCCGCGCCACGCAAGCCTCTCGGGCACGCTGCGAACCTTCACCGACGACCAGCGCGTCGAAGCGCTGGCGCGACTCGATGCGCTCGTCGCGTCGGTCGCCAGCCGGTTCTCGGTCACGGCCGACATCGACTTCACGTTCTCGACCCCCGCCGTGACCAACGACGTGCGCGCGTTGGAGATCGTCGCCGGCGCGCTGGGGAACGCCCCGGGCGTCCTCTACGCCGAGATGGGCCCGGTGAGTCCCAGCGACGACGTCTCCGAACTCTTGAACCGCGTGCCCGGCTGCTACCTCTTCGTCGGCGGCGCCGCGCCCGACGGTTCGAGCGGCATGCACCACAGCCCGAACTTCGTCGTCGTCGACGAGGCGTGCCGGGTCTTCGCCATAACGCTCGCGACCGGCGCCCTGGCGCTCGCGCGCAACTAGAAGAGTCGGGCAGCTCCGCGCAACGGTGCGAAGTTTCCGTCGATCTCGACGGGCACCGCAAGGTCCGCGAAGACGTCGGGCGTCACGCGCCGGGCGTTGCCGCCGGCGAGGTGGATGGCAGTTGCGGCGAACTCGTCGGTGAAGCCGGCGACCGCCTTGACCAGGTCGCGGTGCCAGCGGGCCTCGTCCTCGGCGCGGGCCCGCTCACCCAGCGCCTAGATCGGAA
>JAJZSM010000203.1 GCA_021849765.1 Actinomycetes bacterium
ACCTGGGCCGGGTTGAAGAAGTGCACGCCGCAGACGCGCTCGGGTCGCGAGGTCTCCATGGCGAGGTCGATCACCGACAGGGTCGAGGTGTTGGTCGCGAGGATCGCATCTGGTCGTACGACGTGGTCGAGATCGTTGAAGAGCACTCGCTTGACGTCCATGTCCTCGACGACCGACTCGATGACCAGGTCGCAGTTCGCGAGGTCGGCAAGCTCGGTCGTGACCGTGACGCGCGCGTGCAACGCGGCGGCGTCGGCGGCGTCACGCGTGCCCCGCTCGACTTGGCGCGCGAGTGAACGGTCCAGTCCCACGAGCAACGCGTCGGCGCTCGCCCGATTACGGCTGCGGACGATGACGCTCGCCCCCGTGGCCGCGACCACCTCGGCGATGCCGCTACCCATGATGCCTGACCCCAAGACGCCGATGGTTCGCAAGTTCATTGCTGGATAGTAGTTCCCGGTCGTCTGGGTGGGATACTCGACACGTGACCACGCTCGTCGCCGGCTCGCTGCGCGCCCTCATCGACGCTATGGCTGGCGAGCTCGAGGGCGCGTCTGTGGTGGTCGTGCCGACCGCCGCCGCCTTCGTCGGCGCCGCACAGGCGGCGCTCGAGGTCGCCACCGCGCTCGAACCGTTCGGGGCACAGGTGGAAGCGCTGATGGTGCTCGACCGCGCCGGTGTCCACGAGGCCGCCCTCGTCGAACGCGTCGCGCACGCCGACTACGTGGTGTTGAGCGACGGGGCGGCGTTGCACGCGCGAGCGGTCTGGCGTGCCAGCGCCTTTGGCGACGCGCTCGCCGCGGCGCGACTCGTCGCGATCGGGTCGGTGGCGACGGTGCTCGGGTCGGTGATGATCGATCCACGTGGCGGCGCGCCGACCATCGGGCTCGGCTACCGGCGCGGGGTGGTACTCACGGTTCCCGCAACGGTGGAGCAACTCGAGCGGACCCGCCACCTGCACACGGGCGACGAGCCACTGGTGGTCGTGGGTGCGCGAGGCGTCTTGGCCGAGTCAGACGGTCGGTGGCGCGTCGTCGTTGCCGACGACGTCGAGGTGACCCGTGGCGCGAACGCCGCGAACCTGGACTAGGACTCGCTGATCGTCACCGACTCGATGACGACGCGTTCGCGGGGCTTGCCCGACGGCGTGCCGACGTCATTGATGGCGGCGACCACGTCGAGGCCCTTGACGACCTTGCCAAAGAGTGCGTAGAGCGGCGGGAGCCGGACGCCGTCGGGTCCCGAGATGACGAAGAACTGGCTGCCGTTGGTGTTGGGGCCGGCGTTGGCCATTGCGAGCGACCCGAGCTCGTAGCGACCGGCCTTGGGTAGTTCGTCCTCGAAGCGGTAGCCGGGGCCGCCGCTGCCGCTACCTGTCGGATCGCCACCTTGGAGGACGAAGCCGGGGATGATGCGGTGAAAGACGATGCCGTCGAAGTAGTGCCAGCGCGCGAGGAAGACGAAGCTGTTGACCGTCTTTGGGGCCGCGAGCGGGTCCAGGGCGATCTCGAGGGTGCCCATGGAGGTCACCATCGTCGCGCCGTAGGTCTTGGCGGGGTCGATGATCATCGGCGGCGGCGCGTCAAAACGCTGGCGCTGGACGCTCGAGCCGTCGGGGTTGGGGATGAGGTCGCTCATGATCGCTCGCTTCGCTGGTGGATTGGTTAACTGATCTTCAGAAGGTCGACGACGAAGACGAGGGTATCGTTCGCCGCGATGCCGCCGCCCCGGGCTACGGCGCCGTAGCCGAGTGACGGCGGCAGGATGAGCTCGCGGCGTCCGCCGACGCGCATGCCCACCATCCCCTTGTCCCAGCCGGTGATCACCTGTCCGGCGCCGAGGGTGAAGGTGAAGGGTTGGGCCGTCCACGACGACTGGATAACTTTGCGCGTCGAGTAGGTGGCGAGGACGTACTGCACGGTGAGCTTCTGGCCGACCTTCGCGGCCGGTCCGGTGCCCGTGATGAGGTTGCTCATCTCGGGCGTGGTGGGGGGCGCCCCGGCGGGCACGATCACTGTCGGCGCCTTGCCGAAGGTTCCCGCCGGCGAGGGGCTGGCCACGGGGGCGAAGTGCACGGGCGCGGTCGTCGTGGAGGTCACCGGTGCGGTGGTCGTGGTTGGAGCCGCGGCGACGGTGGTGGTCGTCGTCGGCGTTGACTTGCCACGGAACAGCAGTGCGGCCGAGACGATGATCGCGATCGCGACGACGACCACGATCGACGTGCGTTGGATGGTCTTACGCCGCTTCGCGGCGCGTTGCTGGGTCTCAATCTTTTGGCGACGGGCCGCCTTCTGTCGCTCTCGCTTCGCAGTTGCCATGGGTGCGACATTACTTGGCCCACGAAAGGTCGCCCGCCGGTCAACTATCGTTGCTGCATGGCACTGGTCGTTCAGAAGTACGGCGGCACGTCGGTCGGTGACGCCGAACGAATCCGCGCCGTCGCTGATCACGTGGCCCGTACGCGCGCCGCGGGCAACGACGTCGTGGTCGTCGTCTCGGCGATGGGCAAGTTCACCGACGACCTGATCCGCCTAGCCGATGACGTCTCGCCGAACCGACCACCCCGGGAGCTCGACATGCTCCTCACCGCCGGCGAGCGCATCTCGATGGCGCTCGTCTCGATGGCGCTGGCGGCCTGTGGCGTCGACTCGGCGTCCTTCACGGGCTCCCAGGCCGGGATCATCACCGACACCGACCACACCAAGGCCAAGATCCTCGAGATGCGGCCCGACCGGATCCGCGACGCGCTCGACGCGGGCCTCGTCCCGGTGGTCGCTGGTTTCCAGGGTGTGTCGACGGAACGCGACATCACGACCCTCGGCCGGGGCGGCTCGGACGTGACCGCGGTGGCGCTCGCCGCGGCGTTGAAGGCCGACGTCTGCGAGATCTACACCGACGTGACTGGCGTCTTCTCGGCCGACCCGCGCGTCGTTTCGAGCGCCCGGCGGCTCGCGAAGGTGTCCTTCGACGAGATGCTCGAGATGGCGGCGACCGGTGGCCGCGTGCTGATGCTGCGATCGGTCGAATTCGCTCGCCGACACCAGGTGCCGTTGCACGTTCGTTCGAGTTTTACCTGGGAGCCAGGTACCTGGATCGTTGAGGAGGACCCCACCATGGAAGACGCAGTCGTCTCGGCCGTGACCGACGACACCTCGGAGGCCAAGATCACCGTGGGCGGCGTTCCCGACCGTCCCGGCATCGCGGCGCACTTGTTTCGCGCGCTCGCGGACCGCTCTATCAACGTCGACATGATCGTCCAGAACACCGGCGCCAACGGCCTGACCGACATCTCCTTCACCGTAGCGATGACCGACCTCGACGCCGCGCGTGACGCCTGCATGACGGTCAAGGAGGAGATCGGTGCGGCCGAGGTCACCACCGACGACAAGATCGGTCGCGTCACCATCGTGGGCGCCGGCATGAAGTCGAGCCCCGGCATCACGGCCTTGATGTTCGAGACGCTCTCGTCGAACGGAATCAACATCGAGATGATCTCGACCAGTTCGATCCGCATCTCGTGTGTGGTGCGCGCCGACCGCGTGGCCGAAGCCGTTCGGTACTTGCACACCGCGTTCGGACTCGACGCGCAGTAGTCCTAGACTTTCGCCATGCGAATTGCGATCGTTGGTGCCACGGGACAGGTTGGGACGGTCATGCGCGCCATCCTGCGCGAGCGGAACTTCCCCGTTGACGAGATCCGATTCTTCGGCTCCTCGCGCTCGGCCGGGACCACCCTGGACTGGAATGGGTCCGCGATCGTCGTCGAGGACGCGGCCACGGCGGACTTCAGCGGCATCGACGTCGCGTTGATGTCGTCGGTGTCGG
>JAJZSM010000204.1 GCA_021849765.1 Actinomycetes bacterium
ATCGGTGTTGCGAGATGGCACGGCGCGGCGTCGCGGTGTCGCATCGGTGGGGGTCTGCGTCGACATCCTCGAAGGTTGGCGTGGGCACCCTGACGGACCACCTCGCCGCCCGTGCTCTCCCGCTCGGTGCCCGCCGGGGCGGTGCCTCGATACGCTCCCCGTCACGCACGACGGCACCTCGTGCGGCACACTTCGATGCTTGACGACTCGGGCCCTCATACCCCCACGGTGGCGTGTTGAAGCGGATCGGGCAGTCCCGGGGCGAGGATCCAGACGATGCGCGACATCGTCGCGGCGACGTTGCGCCACGTGTGGGGAACGGTCCCGTCGAAGGTCATCGAGTCGCCCGCGTCAAGCTGATAGATGTCGTTGCCGAGGGTGAGCTCGATCGCACCCGCTACCACATAGCACACCTCGACTTCGCAGGGCAGGCTGTACAGCGCATCGCCACCCGAGCCCTCGGGGCCCGCCGCCGTCTCAATGACCGTGATCTTGCGCTCCTCGACCGCCGTCAACAGGGTGTCGACGACGGAGCGTCCAGGCAGCGCGGCGTGGGGGCGATCGCCCGCGCGCATGATCGCTGCGCGGGGAGTGGCGAAGATGTCGGCGAGTGGCACGCCGATCGCTTCGCAGATGCTCACGAGTGACGACACGGAGGGGCTGGTGGCGTCGCGTTCCACGCGCGAGAGGAAGCCCTTGGTGAGTCCCGATCGTTCGGCCACAACGGCGAGAGAGAGCTGCCGTGCCTCGCGAGCGTGGCGTAGGCGCTCGCCGATGGGCGGCGTGGAACTCACGATCTAGTTTCCGAAGGCGGCGCGCAACTCCCTCTCACTTTCCGCAATGGCGGGCTCCTCCCCCTTGACGTCGATGCCCCTCGCCAACAGAAGATACGCGATACAGGTCACGACGAAGCCGACGAGGAAGGTGATGTCGGTGTTGTTCAGAGCCCTGGCCGCGAAACCGATGTAGTGCAGGCCAGCGATGTCGGGTAGCACCATGAAGGGAATCTCAAAAAGGAACCCGATCAGGTACGCGAGGAGCCCTCGCGACCCCCAGCGTCCGTAGATGCCGTCAGGCGTGTAGAAGCTCGTGATGGCGTAGTGGCCACGGCGAACGAAGAAGAAGTCGACGAGGTTGGTCGCCGTCCAGGGCACCAGGAGATACAGCATCAGCGTCAGGGCGGTGAAGACGGTGTTGACCGCAGAGGCGGTGATCGTGACGCCGACGAGGTACCAGACGAGACCCAGACCGAGGATCGTGTACACGCGCGCAGCGCGCGTCGGGCGAATCTTCTTGAATGAGTCGATGCCGGTCAGGAGCGTCAGCATGGCTCCGTAGGCGTTCATGCCCATTGTCGCGAGCAGGGCGGCCGCAAGGAAGAAGGCGGTGACGCCGCCGAGGTGGCTGAAGACATGATTGCCGGCAGTCTGGGTGCCGACGAGGCCGTCGGTCGCGCCGAGGCGGATGGCGAGCCACGCCCCGATAGCGATTAGCCAGATGGCCGAGGACGATGCGCCGAAGAAGACCGAGGCGATGACCTTTTTCGAGCTCGTGAGGCGGGGAAGGTACCGCGAGTAGTCCGAGACGTAGGGGGCGTAGGTGATGTTGTACGCGGCGGCCGTCGTGAACTGCGCCATAAAGGCGGTGAGGGTGAAGCCGTAGTGGGTGTTGGTGGCGTGGCCGCCGGCGCCGCCGAAGATGATACCGAGCGTCAGGATCGTCATCAGGGGGAAGGACACGTACAGGAGCGAACGGAAGACGCGGTGCACCCAGTCGTGGCCCAAGATGGCGAGACCAGCGGCGAAGATGGCGGAGATGATCGCGATGGCGTTCACGTTCCAGTGGAAGGCTCCGGCCAGTCCCTGGGAGAGCAGGACCTGGTCGGTGACGTTGAAGGCCATGTACGTGAAGAGTGCGGCGAAGGCGACGACGATCACGCCGGAGTAGCCGAACTGCGCTCGCGACTGGATCACCTGAGGCAGTCCGAGCTTCGGTCCCTGCGAGCCGTGAAAGGCCATGAAGACCGTGCCGACCGCGATGCCGAGGACCGAGGCCAGGATGGTCCACCAGAGCGACAGGCCCAGAGAGGGTCCGATGAAGCCGATTGGGATCGAGAAGTACTGGAAGTTTCCGAGGAACCATAGCGGGGCCTGGTGCCAGAGCTTGCCGTGACGTTCACGGTCGGGAACCCAGTCGATGGAGCGGACCTCGACGCCCTTGTACTTGATCGGCTCCACTGGCGCCGTCGGCTGTACCTCGGTGGCCATGTCTTCCCCCCATTGCCGTTTCTCGCAGGCGTTGCGTCCACGAGTGTCCATGAGTGTCGCATAGTGCAACTATCGTTGTCAAGTATGTAACCTTTCGAGAGGTGAAAGGTACGATGGCCGAGTGAGCGAAGGAGAGGGAGTCATGCCAGTAGGCCCCGTAAACGGGTTCGAGCAGCCGCGCTTTGAGAACTCGTCGACCTTCGCGCGCCTTCCGCGGATCGACGAGGTGCAGGACGAGGCGTCCATCGTCGTCATGGGCGTTCCCTTCGACTCGGGAGTCTCGTATCGACCGGGCGCACGCTTCGGTCCGAGCGCGATTCGACAGGGCTCCAAACTGCTGCGCCCCTACCACCCGCCGCTCGACGTCGAGCCCTTCAACGTCGTCCAAGTCGCCGACGCCGGGGATGTCACCGTCAATCCGTTCAACATCATCGAGACCCTCGAGAACGTGGAGCGCGCGGCCGACGACCACCTGTCACGGGGTCGACGCATCATCACGCTGGGTGGCGACCACACGGTGGCCCTGCCACTCCTGCGCGCCGTCGCGCGCCGTTATGGCCCGGTCGCCCTAGTGCACTTCGACTCCCACCTCGACACGTGGGACACCTATTTCGGTGCCCCGTACACGCACGGCACGCCGTTTCGCCGAGCCTTCGAGGAGGGCCTACTGGCGACCGACTCCTGTGCGCACGTGGGTACGCACGGCCCTCTCTACGCACGTAGTGACCTCGAGGAGGATCGGGGATTCGGCTTCGCCGTCATTGGTGCGGAGAGATTCACCGACGTCGCACCCGCGGCCATCGGGGACGAGATTCGACGGCGCGTCGGCGAGCGACCCGTCTACGTCTCGGTCGACATCGACGTCTTGGACCCCGCGTACGCTCCCGGTACCGGGACGCCGGAGGCGGGGGGGATCTCGTCACGCGAGTTGTTGCTCGTGCTTCGCGCCCTGCGCGGCGTGAACCTAGTCGGGGGCGACGTCGTGGAGGTGGCCCCGGCCTACGACCATGCTGAGATCACCTCGATCGCGGCGGCGCACGTGGCCTACGAGATGATCGCGCTACTCGCCACTGCGTCGCACTGACCGTGATGGCGAACTCAGCGCGCGACGAGAAGAAGAACGTGGCATCGGACGTCACCGACGAGATTCTCTCGGCGGCGTCGCGGCTCGTCGCGGCGTTCGCGGCCTTCGATCGTGACGCGTACTTCGCGGCGTTTCGCCCCGACGCCGACTTCATCTTCTACAACTCGATCGCGACGTTCCATGATCGCGCCTCGTACGAGCGGGCGTGGGATGACTGGGCGAGCGAGGGATGGCGCGTTCTTTCGTGTGAGTCCGTCGGTGGTGCCGTTCGGGTGCTCGACGACGACCACGCGATCTTCACTCACGAGGTGCGCACCACCCTGGGTCCATCCGACAGCCCGATCGCGTTGCACGAACGAGAGACGATCGCGTTCGCGCGCGACGCGCGCGGCTGGCTCGCGGTACACGAGCACCTCTCCCCGGTTCCGGCCGCCTGACGCCGCTACGCCATTGCTCGGAGTGATCGACTCG
>JAJZSM010000205.1 GCA_021849765.1 Actinomycetes bacterium
CACCTTGGCGGCGGCCCAGACCCCGGACTTCGCGGTGCGCGTCGTGGACTCCCAAGCCGTGTCGATGGCGCTGGGCCTGATGGTACTGGACCTCGCCGAGTCCGCTCGCGGCGGGACCAGTCTCGAGGAACTCGAAACGCTCGCGCTCAGCTTGCGCGAGCGAGTGGGCGTGTGCGGAACCCTCGACACGCTCGAGCACCTTGTCAAAGGCGGGCGCGTCGGCGGCGCGCGCGCCCTACTCGGCCAGGTGCTCGCGATCAAGCCCCTGCTCGAGCTCAAGGACGGCGTCGTCGCCGAGGCCGGGCGCCAGCGCACGCGCGCGCGAGCTCTGTCGGCCATCGTCGACGTGGCCCGCCAGAACGCGCCGCTCGAACGACTCGCGATCGTCCACGGTGACGCCCCGGACGTGGCCTCCGTAGTTTCACTGGCCGCATCGATCCCGCTCGAGCACCCGGTCATCGTCACCGACATGGGTCCGGTCGTCGGCACGCACGGCGGACCGCGCATCGTGGCCCTGTGTTGGATTTCCAGTTCCCCGACGCCACTACATTCGTAACGTGGACAGTTCGACGGACCCGCAGCGCGACGATGTCGTCGACAAGGCACTCGGAGCACTCGACCACCTCCTCGACATCGTCCACGACAAGGTGCTGCGCCCGATCATGCTCGCCGGGCGAGCCATCGCGTTCTCCGCGATCCTCGTGTTGATGGGCATCTTGCTCGTCGCGATGCTCGTCATCGGCTTCGTACGCCTGCTCGACGTGTACGCGTTCGCCTCGCACCAATGGCTGTCGTATCTCCTGGTCGGAGCGATCTCGCTGGCGGCCGGGCTGTTCATCTGGCGACGTCGCCACCCCGTCAAACTGAGGAAGTAGTGGAACACACCCGCGTTTTGATCGTCGGATCCGGTCCGGCCGGCCTGACGGCCGCCATCTACAGCGCCCGCGCCCAGCTCTCGCCGATCGTCATCGAGGGCGAGCCCTCCTCGACGACCGACCAGCCGGGCGGACAGCTCATGCTCACCACGGACATCGAGAACTTCCCGGGCTTCGTCGAGGGCCTGACCGGACCGGAGCTGATGGCCAATATGCGCGCCCAGGCCGAGCGCTTCGGCGCGGACCTGCGCGTGACCAAGGTCACACGCCTCGACGTAGAGGCCCGACCATTCCGCGCCTGGCTCTCGGGCGAGGAGGAGCCCTCGATCAGTGCCGACGCTGTCATTCTCGCGACCGGCGCGCAGTCCCTGATGCTCAACGTCCCCGGCGAGGACCGCCTGCTCAGTCACGGGGTCTCAACGTGCGCGACGTGCGATGGGTTCTTCTTTCGCGGTCAGGACATCGCGGTCATCGGCGGCGGCGACTCGGCGATCGAGGAGGCTACGTTCCTCACGAGATTCGCCAACAGCGTCACGATCGTGCACCGGCGCGATTCGCTGCGCGCCTCCAAGATCATGCAACAGCGCGCCCGCGACAACGAGAAGATCCGTTTCGCGTGGAACACCCGCGTCCTCGAGGTTCTCGGCGACGACAAGGTCGCCGGCCTGCGCGTCGCCGACACGATCAGCGCGGAGGAGCGCGTCCTCGACGTGACCGGCGTCTTCATCGCAATCGGTCATGTGCCCAACACTCGTCTCGTCGCGGGGGCGGCCGACCTCGACGAGAACGGCTACGTGCGCACGGGCCCGGGCTCTTTCACGAACATCGAGGGCCTCTTCGCCGCCGGCGACGTCCAAGACCACGTCTATCGCCAAGCCATCACCGCTGCCGGCTCAGGCTGCACCGCGGCCATTGATGCGGAACGCTGGCTGGAGGCACAGGACTCGTCGACCGGTCGCTAGTGTGGTCGAACGACATCACGTCGTTCCCGGGAGGCGCACATGACCAGTCCGATCACGATCCTGACCGACGCCACGTTCGACGAGGTGATCGGCAGCGCCGACAAGCCCATCCTCGTTGACTTCTGGGCCGAGTGGTGCGGCCCGTGCAAGATGATCGCCCCGATCCTCGAGGAATTCTCCGTCGAGCAGTCCGACAAGTTCACCATCGGCAAGCTCGACGTCGACGCCAACGTGGCGACCGCTACCCGTTACTCGGTCATGAGCATTCCCACACTCCTCCTCTTCAAGGACGGGCAGGTCGCCGCCCGCCTGGTCGGGGCGAAGCCCAAGGGCGCCCTGCTGCAGGAAATCACCCGCAACCTCTAGAGATCGCCCTGAACCCGCTCCCCCTGACGCGGGGCCACAAGGGCCCACTGGTGCGTGAACTGCACCAGCGCCTCGACTCTTTGGGGTATCGCAGCACCGACACCCCAGATGACTTCGGCGACGCGACCGCGTCACTCGTCGAGGCCTTCCAGCACGCCCGCGGGCTGCCGCTCACCGGCGAGGTCGACGACGTCACCTGGGAGAGGTTGATCGAGGCGGGCTGGTCCCTCGGCAACCGGCTTCTCTACATGACCACGCCGCCGCTGCGCGGCGACGACGTCGCCGACCTTCAAGTGCGCCTCGCCCAACTGGGCTTCAATCCCGGTCGCATCGACGGCATCTTCGGCGCCGAAACGGCCGCCGCCCTCACCGACTTTCAGCGCCACCGCGGCCTCGACGTCGATGGAACGCTCACTCGCGCGACGCTCGACGAATTACGCCGCATGATGCGCCGCGACGCCGACGGCCACCTGGTCACGGACGCAATCGACCTTGTCACATCATCGACTCGTCTTAGCGGTCCCATCGTGATCTGCGGCTCTGGTCCCCTGGTCGAGCGAGTTAGCCGCGAGTGCACCTCCTACGGGGACTGCCGCAACCTTGGTGACCTCGCTTGCGGAGAGGTCGCGGCCCGGGCCAACGCGCTCGGCGCGTCTCTCGTGCTGTCCTTCGAGGCCAAGGCATCCCTCGATGTGATCCACGTTCACTACTGGGCCAGTTACCGTTCGCATTCACGACGCGGGGAACGTTTGGCGAGCGCCCTGGCGAGCCGCCTGTCGCACACTCCCGACCTCGCGCGCGTGGAGGTAACCGGGATGGCGCTGCCCATTTTGCGCGAAACGACAATGACGACGCTACACATTGAGCACGGACCGGCCAGTGAGTCCGATCTGGAAGCGCTCGCCCACGACGTCGCCATGGTTATCCACAACCGGGGCTAGCGAGTGGCGCCCGAAGGGCTGCAATACCCCCTCGAATCCTTAGATTTTCCAAAGTTTTCGTGGTAACCCACAACTTCATCCACAACTTGGGGAAAACCTCTACGAGAGCCTTAGGTTGAAGGTTGAGGCTTACTTGGACTGGGTGATCATGATGTAGATTCGCTCAAGGTCGTCCAAGTCGGCAAAATCAATGATAATGCGGCCATTTCGCCCCTTCAGGTCGACCCGCACGCGCGTGTTGAGGTAGTCCTCGAGCAGGTGCTCGAGCTCGGCAACGCTGGCGTCGGGAACCGGACGTAGTCGCGGCGCACCGCTTACCGCAGGCGACTCGTCCGCAACCACCACCGGACGCGGCTCATTGAAGGCCTTCACGGCCTCCTCCGTCGCGCGCACTGAGAGTTCGTTCTTTATGATCCGTGCGACCATCGTCGCCTGAGCCGCCGGATCGGCAATCGCCAACAGCGAACGAGCGTGTCCCGCAGTGATCTCGGAGTTGGCGAGTGCGGCCTGAGCCACTTCACCAAGCTGGAGAAGTCGTAACGTGTTCGTACTATTTGCTCGGCTCTTACCGACGCGCTGGGCCACCTGCTCGTGAGTCAGGTCGAACTCGTCGATCAGCTGTTGATAGGCCGCAGCCTCCTCGAGCGGATGTAGGTCGACCCGGTGCAAATTCTCGA
>JAJZSM010000206.1 GCA_021849765.1 Actinomycetes bacterium
AGGTTCGTGGTACGTCGAGTCGCTCACCGACGAGATGGAGCGCCAGGCCGAGTCGCTCTTCGCCGAATTGATGGACATGGGCGACGGCTCGATGCTCGAAGGCTGCATCCGCGGCATCGAGCAGAACTGGTTCCAGCGCCACATCGCCGAGTCGGCTTACCAACTCGAACGCGCCTTTAACCGCGGGGAACGCATCATCGTCGGCGTCAATGACTTCCTCGACGGCAATGAGGCCGAGGACCTTGAGTTACTGCGCATCACCAACGAGGACGAGCGCAAGCAAATCACGCGTCTCGCGGTCGTTCGTCAGCGTCGCGACGATGATACGGTGCGCCGGGCACGCGAGCGACTCGCGAACGAGGCCGCCGACCCCGAGGTCAACCTCATGCCGGCCCTAATCGACGCGGCCCGCGCCGAGGTGACCGTCGGTGAGATGATGACCACGATGGCGGGCGTGTTCGGTCGCTACGTGGAGGTCCCGGTCCTATGACCGTTCGGGTTCTCGTCGCGAAGGTCGGACTCGACGGCCACGACCGCGGCATCAAGGTGGTGGCGCGGATCCTGCGCGACGCCGGCATGGAGGTCGTCTACACCGGTCTCTTCCAGACACCCGAGAGCGTCGCGGTCGCCGCGATCCAGGAGGACGTCGACGTGGTGGGGCTTTCGATGCTCTCCGGTGCACACATGACCCTCGCACCACTCGTCGTTGAGGCGCTACGCCAGCGCGACTCGTCGATACCCGTTGTCGTGGGTGGCATTGTCCCGAGCAACGACGTCGCCGATTTGAAGGCCGCCGGCGTCGCGGCGGTCTTCGGGCCCGGAGCGAGCGACGAGGAGATCGTCGGCACGATTACGTCGCTTGTGTCACCGACCGCGTAGGTCGGTGACGGTGTTGCGCGAATAAGGGCGATGACTCCGGGGTCCATGGCCCCGTGTCTGACGCCCAGTAGTTCGACCGCTCTGTCGTGCCCGAGATCGCGGTACCCCTTCGGTTCGCGCGAAGCCTCACCGGTCCCAGCGCTGACGCCGGCGGAACGGCACCTCGAGCCCTTCACCGAGTACGAACTCGCGTCCTGCACCTACGACTAGGTCACGGCGATCCTCGCCAGTGGTGACGGCAACGACGCGGCCACGCGAGACGACGCGCTTGACCGTCTGATGCGATTCGCCCAGCGGATCACCGACCCCGAGTGGCCGGCCGCCTATTAGTCCTTCGGGGCCCTCGCGGGCAGCAGCACCGCGACGATGAGTGCCGCCGCCGCGACGATGGCGGCGGCGACATCGACTGCGAAATCCAGCCCGGCGAGGAACGACTGCCTCGCCGCCAGAGCCAACTGGGCCCCCACCGCACCGCCCGCTCGCTGGGCGACGGCGAGCGCGCCACCGAGTGACGAGCGGATGACCGCGACGACCGGCGCAGGTGCACCGTGGCCGCTCACCAGCAGGTCGACGCGACTCTGGTAGCGCGTGTTGAGCAGGCTGCCGATGACGGCGACGCCCAAAGCACTCCCGATCTGCAGGGCGGTGGAGTTGGTCGCTGAACCGATCCCCGCGAGGTGATTGGGCACCGAACCCATGACCGCGTCCGTGCACGGTGCGATGGCGAGGCCCGATCCGATGCCGAGCAGGAAGAACGCCGGCAACGCGTCGGTGTAGGTGGTGTGGATTGTCACCGTCGACAACAGCTGGAGCCCGAGTGCGATCAGCACCATTCCGGCGACGACCACCACCTTTGAACCCGCATAGCGAGCGAGCGTGGTCGACACCGATGCCACCACGATCAGCACGAGCGCGATCGGGGTGATGCGAAGACCCGTTTGAAACGGGCTGTAGCCGAGAGAGAACTGGAGGTACTGGGTGAGCAGGAACATCGTGCCCGACAACGCGAACAGCGTGAGCGCGAGACCCCCCATGGCGACCGAGAATCGACGCTTACGAAAGAACGCGAGTTCGACGAGTGGGTGCGACGAGCGTCTCTCCCACCAAACGAGGGAGGTGACGACGACGACTGCGCCGACAATCGCGGCGAGGATCAACGGTGAGGTCCAGCCCCTGGACGGTGCCTCGATGATCCCCCAGAGCAAGGATGACACGCCGACCAACGACAACACCGCGCCCACGACGTCGGGTGCCGCCGCGTCGGCGTTGCGCGAATCGGGTATGGCCACGAGTGCGGCCACGCCCGTGACAAGCACAATCGGAACGTTGATCAGGAATACCGAGCCCCACCAATAGTGTGCGAGCAGCCAACCGCCGATGAGCGGACCGAGAGCGAGACCGAGTCCGTTCGTCCCCGACCACAACCCGATGGCGCGGGCCCGATCATGTGGCTCGCGAAAGACGTTCGTGAGAATCGACAACGTCGAGGGCATAACCGCCGCACCGCCCACCCCCATAAAGGCCCGCGCTGCGATGAGCGAACCGGTCGAGGTGGAGAACGCCGAGAGTGCCGAACCCACACCGAAGACCAACAACCCGATCAAGAACACCCGTTTACGACCCCAGTGGTCCCCGAGCGAGCCGGCGATCAGCAGCAATCCGGCGAGCACGATGATGTAGGCGTCGACCACCCACTGGAGCTGCGTGGACGTGGCGTGCAGGTCACGCACGATACTGGGCAGCGCCACGTTGAGGATCGTCCCGTCGAGGTTGATGATCAACACGCTGAGACTCAAGACGGCCAGTGTCACGCCACGCGACTCAAAGGGGGCGTCGTCCTTTCGTTGACGCGACAACAGCCCCGTGTGCGACACGCGCCACCTCCCCCGTTGCCCGGAGGTTAGCCACGGCGCCGCAACGTACCCAGGGACCAAAGTCATCACTCCCGACTCATCGGCCGTACATTGATGGGGTGAACCATTCGTCGCGTCGCCCAGTGCGGCGGTCTTCGTCGTGGCGATAGGTGATGTCCAGTAGCGTCGCCGTCGTTTTCGCCGTGGCGACCGCGTTGGCCAACGCCTTCGCCCTCGCCACCCAACATGCGGCGAGCGTGAGTGGTGATCCGGCGCGCCGTGGTTGGGCGTTGCTCGGCTACCTCGTTCGCCACCCGCTCTGGCTGCTCGGTTGGCTCGGCATGGGCGCGTCGCTCGTCTTCCAAGCCATCGCGCTGCACTTCGGCCCCTTGTCGTTGGTCCAGCCACTGCTCGTGAGCGAACTCGTCCTCGCGCTCGTGGTGCGGCGCCTGTGGCTGCGCCAGTCGCTGCGACGGGTGGCGTGGGTTTCGGCGGTCGTGACCACGCTCGCGTTGGCCGTCTTCCTCGTCGTGACCAACCCACGCGCCAGCGCGTGGAACCCATCGGCGAGGGACTGGCTGTGGCCGAGCGTCGTGGTGGCCGTGCTCGTCGTGCTCGCCGCCGCGCTCGCGCGCGCCGGCTCACCGGCCCGCCGGGCCGGCGCCTACGCCAGTGCGACGGCGCTGATCTGGGCGCTCGAGGCCACATTCATCAAGGCGACCGCCGACGCGCTCGCGGCCGGCGGGGTCTCGGGCGTGCTCACGACCTGGCCCCTGTACGCACTCATCGTCTGCGGCGGCGTCGGGCTGGTCACCGAACAGGCGGCGTTACACGTCGGACCCTTGAAGATCTCCCAACCCATCATCGTCATCGTCGACCCCATCGCGTCAATCCTGCTCGGCGTGGTGCTTTATCGCGAACGCCTCGTGACGTCACCGGTCACGATCGCCGCCGCGTCGGTCGCGTTCCTCATCGTCGCCGTGGGCGTCGTCTCGATGACCCGAACGGTGCCCGACACCGCGAACGCCCTCCACCGTCTCTAGACACTCGACTCGGCAACATTCGGGGCCGAGCGAATCTCCACTATC
>JAJZSM010000207.1 GCA_021849765.1 Actinomycetes bacterium
ATGACGTCCGCGTCGACCTCGACGCCGACCTCGACGTCGGGTTCGACGTAGGGCGCCTCATCGTCAGGGTCGAAGGAACGCACCGTAGAACCTTACGTGGCCGCGTGGTTTTACGCGGGACGAACTAGTTTTTAGTGGTGCCCGATCCCCGCCCCACCCCGGTGCCCGCGTGGCTCGACCGAACCCGAATGCCTCGTCACGTGGCCGTTGTGATGGACGGGAATGGACGATGGGCCAAGCAGCGTAATCTCGCGCGCACGGCCGGTCACGCCGCCGGCGAGGAGGCGCTGCTCGACGCCACCTACGGAGCGCTCGCGGCCGGAGTCTCGGTATTGACGGTCTACGCCTTTTCGACGGAGAACTGGCGCCGACCCGTTGACGAGGTCCGGTTCCTCATGAATTTCAACAAGGGTCTGCTCGAACGACGCCAGTACGAACTGCACGACGAGGGCGTGCGGATCACGTTTTCGGGTCGACGGGATTGGCGCGTCCCCAAGCAGGTGCTCAAGCGAATGGACGAGGCGAGTGCTCTCACCAACGCGAACCGAACGATGACGCTCAACATCGCGTTCAACTACGGCGGGCGCGCCGAGATCGTCGACGCCGTGGCGCGCCTCGTCGCCGACGGTGTCTCGTCGGGCTCGGTGAGCGAGAAGGCGATTCGCGCGCGCCTGTATCACCCCGAGATCCCTGATCCAGACCTCGTGGTGCGCACCTCGGGCGAGTACCGCATCTCGAACTTTCTGCTCTGGGAGATGGCCTACAGCGAACTCGTCTTTACCGACGTGCTCTGGCCCGACTTCCGTCGCGAGCACCTCTATGACGCCATCGGCGAGTATCAGCGCCGTGAGCGACGCTTCGGGGGACTCGAGCAGTGACGTTTCGCCGGGTGGTCGCCCTGGCGGGCGTGGCGCTCTACGTCTTTTTGTGGGTACTCGCGGTCAACGGCGTGACCAACCTCATCGCCCCGTTGGTGGTGCCACTGGTGCTCGTCGTGTTGATCTGGGCGGGACTCGCGCTCAACCGATTCGTCGGCATCGCGCCGCATCGACCAAAGTTCCCGAGCGACGAGGACGAGGACCAGGACCAGGACCAGGACCAGGACCAGGACCAGGGCGAGGGATGATCGAGTTCGCTGACGACGCGATCGTGCTGCGCACTTACACGTCGGGCGAGGCCGATCGGGTAGCGGTGCTCTGGACGCGCGAACACGGCAAGCTGCGCGTTCTCGCCAAAGGCGCGCGTAAGACGTCGAGCCGACTCGGCGGATCGCTCGAGACCCTCGCGCACGTCGGTGTCGACCTCATTCAGGGTCGCGGCGAGCGCTACATCGTGCGTCACGTCGTGCACCGCGAACGCTACGCGACGTTGCGCGCCGACTACGACCGCATCGCGGCGGGCTACGCCGTCGTCGAGGTCGCCAACGCGATTCCCGCCGAGGACGTGGCTGACGAGGGCATCTTCGAACTGCTACGCCGGGTCCTCGTTACCCTGGATGACCCGAACTTTCGTCCGGGTCTCGTACCGGCGTCGTTCTTCTTGCGTCTGCTCGCCTACGACGGCTCCGCACCGGTGTTCGACGCCTGCGTGAACTGCGGGCGACGCGAACCCCTGGTGGCCTTCGACGCCGCGATTGGCGGATGTCTCTGTCCGCAGTGCCGTTCGGGCCGCCCGCTCTCGCCCGACGCACTGGAACTGCTGCGCCGGATCACCGGTGGCGACCTCGCGGCCGTGTTGCGGGCCGAAGAGCCGCCGGGGGCGGGCGAGGTCGCGTCGCTCGCCCACGAGGCCGTCGAGTTGCACTTTGGTCGCCGGCTACGCGCGACCTACGTCGCGCCGCCACGTGACCGTGGACGTTGAGGCTCGGTCGTCTCGATGCTGACCAGGGATGACGGCGCGACCCCCGACCTGCGTGAGAGACACCATTGACGCTGTAAGGTGCCCTCGTCCATCGAGGAGCCTGTGTCCAACCCCGTCATCTTCTGGTTCCGCCGCGACCTGCGTCTGGCGGACAACCCCGCACTGGTCGCGGCCGCGCGCGCCGGCACCGTCGTCGCGCTCTTCGTCGTGGACCCTGAACTCCTCGCGCCAGTCGGCGCGACCCGCGCGGCCTTCGTCGCGGCCAGCCTGACCGCGCTGGACGAGGCGATGGGCGGTGCCCTGGTCATCAGGGTGGGTGACCCGAGGTCGGTCGTTCCCGACGTCGCCCGCGAACTCGGCGCCGGGTCCGTCTACGCGAGCGGTGATTCGACGCCGCGCGCCCGTAGCCGCGACCGGGCGGTCGCGGTGGCCTTGGCCGGGGAGGGACGGACGTTGATCACGATCGACTCGCCTTACATAGTCGAACCGGGCACGATTCGTCAGGCGTCTGGTGCGCCCTACCGCGTCTACAGCGCGTTTCGACGCGCGTGGGAGACCCGTCTCGGGGTGGCGCCGGTCGCGGTGCCCGAGGTCGAGTGGGAGTCGGTCACGGGTGTCACGCCAACCGCCGTCGTGGAACTCGCGGCGCGTCGGCGTCCGCACTACTTCGCCGGCCTGCCCGACTCGCCCGCACCCGACGTCCCACCGGCCGGTGAACGGGCGGGTCTCGCCGCGCTCGAACGTTTCGCGGCGCGCGTGGACACCTACGAGGACCAGCGTGACCGGCCCGACCTTGACGCGACGAGCCGGTTGAGCCCCTATCTCCACGTGGGAGCCCTGCACCCACGAACGGTCCTCGCCGCGCTGGATGGACCGTCGCGCGGCCGCAGTACGTTTCGCGCCGAGATCGGCTGGCGGGAGTTCTACGCCGACGTGCTCAGCTATCGGCCCGACTCCGCGTGGGGGTCACTCCAACCACGGTTCGACGCCTTGCGCGTCGACCGTGACCAGGCGGCCGTCGCTCGCTTCGGCACGTGGGCGCGCGGCGAGACGGGCTTCCCACTCGTCGACGCGGGGATGCGTCAGTTGCTGGCCGAGGGGTGGATGCACAATCGAGTGCGGATGGTCACCGCGTCATTCCTCGTCAAGCACTTGCATATCGACTGGCGGTGGGGCGCGTCGTGGTTCCTGTGGCGACTGGTCGACGGGGATGTGGCGTCGAACCAGCATGGGTGGCAGTGGACGGCGGGTTCGGGGACCGACGCCGCACCGTTCCACCGGATCTTCAGTCCTACCCGTCAGGCCGAACGGTTCGACCCGCAGGGCCGCTACGTTCGTCGCTACGTGCCCGAACTGACTAGCGTCGCCGAATCGGACCTCGCGCGCGCGCACGTCGAGACGCTCGTCGCGAGCGGGTACCGACCCCCGATGGTCGACGCCGGCGTCGAACGTCGCGAGGCGTTGGCTCGCTTCGCCGAGATCCGTCGGACGGTGGCGACGTGAGCGAGTTCGGGGTCTACGTCCACGTCCCGTTCTGCGCGCATCGCTGTGACTACTGTGCCTTTGCCACCTACGCGGACCGCGATCACCTCATGGACGACTACGTCGACGCCGTGCGGGCCGAACTCGCCAGTTACGCCGACGCCATCCCTGCGGCGACCTCGGTGTTTTTCGGGGGCGGAACGCCATCGCGGTTGTCCGCCGAGCAACTCCTCTTGATCTTGGACGCGATACCGCGAGTCGCTGACGCCGAGGTGACCGTGGAGTGCAACCCCGAGGACGCCACGGTGGAGCGACTTCGCGCCTACCGGGCCGGTGGCGTCAACCGAATGTCCTTCGGGATCCAGTCGACGCGCCCGGCGGTACTCGCCGACCTCGGTCGTCGGCACGGTGTGATGGCCCACGAGGCGGTCGCACGGGCAGTGACCGACGCGGGTTTCACCACGTGGAACATG
>JAJZSM010000208.1 GCA_021849765.1 Actinomycetes bacterium
ATCCTCGCCGCCCAACGCGGCATCGACCAGTTCGTTCGCGACGCCCTCGACGGCCGGTGGCGGCCGCGGGACCACGCGAGCCTCGCCGATCGCCGGATCCTGCTCATCGGGACCGGGGGCGTCGGCCACGCGATCGCCGAACGGCTCGCCCCCTTCGAAGTCGACGTCGTGCGCGTCGCGACGCACCCACGTCAAGACGACCTCGGCGAGGTCATCGGGGTCGCCGACCTGCCCGCTCTGTTACCGTCGGCCGAGATCGTGATCGTCGTCGTCCCGCTCACGGAGGCCACGCATCACCTGGTCGACGAGACGTTCCTCGCCGCGCTGCCCAACGGCGCGCTGTTGGTAAACGTCTCGCGGGGCGCCGTCGCTGACACCGCGGCGCTCTTGCGCCACGCACAGTCCGGTCGGCTCCGGCTCGCCCTGGACGTCGTGGACCCCGAGCCCCTGCCCGACGACCACCCGCTCTTCGCATTACGCAACGTGCTCATCTCGCCCCACGTCGGTGGCGCGACGTCGGCGATGCTCCCGCGCATGGCGCGACTGCTCGCGGACCAGATCGACCGAATCGGCCGGGGTGACGAGCCGCGAAACGTCGTGCTCCGCACCTGAAGAACACATGCGAGAGACCGCGGCCAACGGGCCGGCAACGATGGTGGAGACGATGGGGCTCGAACCCACGACCTCAGGCTTGCAAAGCCCGCGCTCTACCAACTGAGCTACGTCCCCCGAAGGAGACCCAGCCTAGCAATGGACCGGCGGCGACTCCACGAAGGCCGAACGACCCGCGACCGTCAATGTGGCGACCGTGGTGCGCATCACGACCTGACTGGCACGCGGCCGTCATCCACCGCCGCGCGCAGCGCACGGTAGTCGGCGAGATTCTGGGCCCGATACGTCTCGGCGAACTGACCGACCGCCTCGATGAACGAGTCCCCACCACCGAGATAACCCGCGATCGCCGCCGCTGTGCCCGAGCGGGCGTGGGCGCGCGCGAGCACCCACGCGCACACGCGCCCGTAGGTCATCAACTGCTTTGCCCCGAGCCGTTCGACGTCAACGGACGCCTTGCGGTCGTAGAGCTGGCGAACGTAGAAACCCCGGTCGCCGCGCGCGCTGTACCAGCCGAGGAAGGCGTCGGGCGTCGCCTGCATGAGACGCTGGCCGCGCACGACTCGGTCGCCGGGATTGCTCGACGAATCCTCCGGTGACGCCAGCACCGACCCACGGGCCTCCTTGATCTGAAGGAAGAAGGGGTCGTCGTCGTCGCGACCGGTGAGCAGCACGGCGTAGCCTTCGGTGCCCACCGACCCCACCCCAACGACGAGGCGAGCGACGTCCACGACGCGAAACTGGTCGAGCAGGAACCGACGGTCGCTCACCAGTGAGTCGCGATACCCCTCGAGGACGGCGTCGACTGTCGCGCGACTCTCGTCGGCCGTGGGTCCGAGGTCGCGCAACGGCACCATGCGTGGCGGGTTGAGTCGGATCCGCGGGCCGTCGGGGGTCCGCTCGATCAGATCGTCGAACTTCGACCTCGTCGACTGGGTACGCACGCGTCCGATCAGATCGTCGACGTTACGCTTCGCGGCGTCGGTGAAGAAGCCACCGAGGTCCTTGAACACGTTGGCCACCTCGAGTGACGCGTACCACACGTCGAGCCGGTTCATCGTGGAGAAACGTCTCATCGACGATCGATAGACGCCGACACAGCCACGCACGATGTGCAGTCGTCGCGCCTCGTCCAGACCGCCTAGGTCCGCCGCGATCGACAGCGACGCGCACAGTCGCTTCAGATCCCATTCGAAAGGACCCGGTGCGGTCTCGTCGAAGTCGTTCACGTCGAAGACCAATCGCTGTTCGGGTGACGCGAACAGGCCGAAGTTCTTGAGGTGCGCGTCGCCGGAGAGTTGCACGACCAGCTCGGTACTCGGGGACGCTTTGAGGTCCCCGGCCATTAACAGGTCAGCCCCGCGCAGGAACGCGAAGGGGCTCGCGACCATGCGCGAGAACCGCAACGGTGTGAGGTCGACCAGTCGGTGGCTGGATTGTTCGAGCAGTCGCCCCACTGGATCGTCGTCGACGGGTCGTGCGGCGAGTGTCGCGTGCGCTCGACGTGGGGCCGTGGCACGGTCGGCTCGACCGCGTTCGCGCTCCGCGTCGACACCGAAGCGCGCGACGCTCACGTCGCGCCGACTACTGCCCGCTCACCGCGGAATCTTGGACCGATGTGAAAGGCCACCAACGCCCAGATTACGAGGTCGGTGACGAAGATTGCCCCCGGGAACAGTACGCCCTCAGTCGTGAAGTGACGCAGCGACATGACCGTAATAAGCGTGTTGATCACGCCGGTGAAGAAGGTCCACGCCGTCTCAGAGGACGGCAACAACCAGGACTTTCGAATCGTCGGCAGGCCCGCCAACTGGTCGGCCACGACGAAGGAGATCAACGCCACCGTCGGTTCGTGAACGAAGGCCCAGAAGGCGACGCCGGCGATCGAGAGTGACCCGCAGAGCACGTCGAAGGGGCCAATCCGCCACACGCCGTGGTGGCCGCGGAAGGACACCGTGACAATCAACAGCGGGATGAGACCGAACATAAGGGTCATCAGGGCCGCGAGTCCGACGTGTTGCTGGACTTCGACGACGAAGGCGAGGATCCCCTCGACACCCCACAAGCCCCACGTCACCCGGTTCGGTGTCGTCACGCCACGTAGCGTGTCTCGGACGTAGCCAACTGTGCCGATGACCGAAATCACCGCGGCCAGGTAGACGAAGCGTGGATCGATCACACGACCAGTCTGCCCCAGGGTGACGACGGTGGCACCGGCACTATCCTGAACCGGCGTGAACACCGCCGAATTCCTCGGGCTCGAACGGCGAGACGAGCGCACGTGGTCGTTACGTGTCAACGAACGCGTGATGACGCCGGGTCGGTTCCTCTTCGGAGGCTGCGCACTCGCGGCGGGAGTTGTCGCGCTCGAAGGTGCCAGTGGCCGACCCACGGTGTGGGCCAGTGCGCAGTACCTGTCCTACGCCCCCGAGGGGGCTGAGGTGCTGGTCACGACGGAGCTCGCGGTCGTGGGTGGTCACGTCACCCAGGCCCGAGCGACGGCAACGGTCGACGACACCGCCGTCGTCACCGTCAACGCCGCGCTGGGCACCGGATCACTCACCGCCCCCCCGTGGACCGTTCGGCCCCGGGTCGCGTCACCGCTCGACTGTCCGCAACGCAATCTGCCGAGCTGGTATCAGAACTCGATCTTCGACCACCTGGAGACGCGCCTCGCGATCGGTCGACGCTTCGCGCAGATCGACGGCACTCCCGGATCACCAGTCACGGCGCTCTGGGCGCGGATCCCAGGCCACCTCGACCCATCGGCGGCCACCATCGCAATCCTCGGCGACTTCGTCTCGGGCGGAGCGATGGACCCGCTCGGACGTCGCACCCGCAGCCGCAGTCTTGACAACACAATTCGCATCGCCACCCTCGAACCCACGGAGTGGGTGCTCTGCGAGATCCACATGCACGCGCTCACCGGTGGTTTCGCTCAAGGGACGGCGTTCCTGTGGAGCGAGTCAGGGACGCTCCTCGCGACTGCGAGCCAGTCGCTCGCCACCAGACTGTGGGAGGCCCCGTAGGGCCGCGAAGCCCGCTGGTGTAGATTGGTTGGCCTTGGGGCTATAGCTCAGTCGGTTAGAGCGCGTCACTGATAATGACGAGGTCGTAAGTTCGATTCTTACTAGCCCCACCAAGAGGTTTTCACGTTT
>JAJZSM010000209.1:0-1458 GCA_021849765.1 Actinomycetes bacterium
CGCTCTATTTCCTCGACCAGGGGGTCATCGAAGAGTCCGGGAATCCGCGCGAAGTGCTTGTCAATCCCCGTTCGGCGCGCCTGCAGAGTTTCTTGTCCAAGGTTCTCTAGTGTCCTGGGACCTCGAGGAGAGCAACGTCGGTACCGGCTTGCCCCTTGAAGGCGTGCGGGTCCTCGACTTCTCGCGGGTCTTGGCGGGTCCACTGTGCGCGATGATCGCCGGTGACCTCGGCGCCGACGTGATCAAGATCGAGGGCCCCGAGGGTGACCCCGTGCGCGCGCTCGCGCCGCCTCGCTTCGGAGACGACGCGACGTATTACCTGGCCGTGAACCGCCACCGGCGCAACGTCGTGGCCGACCTGCGCGACCCCGAAGATTTTGCACGAGTCGCCGCACTGGTGCGTCAGGCCGACGCGGTGGTCGAGAACTACCTGCCGCACCAGAAGGCGGCCCTGGGCATTGACCGACTGCGCGCGGAGAACCCCGACTGCGTGTGGGTCAGCGTCACGCCGGCCTCGAGTGGGGGGCCGGTCGCGCTGCAGCCCTCCTTTGATCTGCTCGCCCAGGCGCGCTCGGGTCTGATGGCGATCACCGGCGAGAGCGGGGGAGTGCCGACCAAGGTGGGCGCGCCCGTCGCCGACGTGGTGACCGGCCTCTACGCCGCTATCGGACTCGTGACGGGCCTGTACGCGAGAGTCGCTGGGCGAGCCGGGCGTGACTTCGAGGCGCCGTTGCTCGAGTCGACGATGACGGCCCTCGTTAACCAGGCCCAGGGCTATCTCTCCACCGGCGTGGAGCCGACGCGTCTCGGCAACGACCACCCTTCGATCGCCCCCTACGGACCGGTCACGACGTTTGACGGCTTCTTGCTGCTCGCGGTGGGCACCGACGCCCAGTTCGCGCGTCTGGTTTCTGTGCTCGACGATGACGCGCTGACCGGTCATCGAGAGTGGGCGGAGAACGACGCGCGCGTCGCGAACCTCGAGGAGTTGCGGGACGTCCTTGATGCCATCTTTTGCACCCGGTCGACATCCGCGTGGCTCGACGCGCTTGCCGAGGCCGGTATTCCCCACGGACCGATCTACTCGGTGGGCGAGGCCTTCGCCCAAGCCCAAATCGCCGATGGCGACTTCCTGGGGCCGATGTCGACGCCCTCGGGCGAGACGACCGCGATGCGAACGCCTCTCATGATCGACGGGGTTCGACCCCAGATCCGGCGGGGGCCGCGTCGTCTCGGCGAGGACACCAGCACGCTCTGGGATTAGTCGGTCGTAGACGCGCCCCGCTCGAGGGGCGGTCCGTCGAAGGTGTCCCGGCGGGACATATCTTCAACTGATCGCCGCGTGAGTTTTGTGGGCTGGCGGCGGGGGTGGCCGAGGGCCACGATGGCGGCCACCGCCCAGGTGGGAGGGATCGAAAGGATGTCGCTCACGGCGTCTTCATTGCGCGTTGCCACGCT
>JAJZSM010000209.1:1468-2477 GCA_021849765.1 Actinomycetes bacterium
ATGGAGTAGCGCGCGAGGTCGCGGTCGGTAGCCGCGAGCGTGGCGAGGTCGGCGGCAACCACCAGCATCGCCGGAACCGCGTGAAGGCTTTCAGCGAAGCCGTCAGGCCGTGACTTGGCGATCGCCGCGTCCCGCTGGGTCGCGGCCGCGGCGCGCTCGGCGTCGCTCGCGATGGGAGAGAAGGGAACCAGCCCTGCGAGTAGATGGCCCACGTAGTCGTGCCAGGCGTCGAGGTACGCGTCGCGCAAGCGCACGCGCAGGTCGGCGCGTTCGACCACGATGACCCGCCAGCCCTGACGGTTGCCCCCCGAGGGGGCGTGGCGGGCCGTCTCGAGGATGTCATAGATCACCTCGCGGCTCACGGGTTCGTCAGTGAAGTCGCGGACCGCACCTGTCGTACGCAGCGCGGACTTGAGATCGAGGGGCAAAGGTTCAGGCATCGCGGCGAAGTAGCAGTACGACGCCGACCGAGAAGGCGACGATGACGTAGACGACGAGTAGGGCGGTCGCCGTCCATGCTCCGAAAAAGTTCTCCGGCGCGTTCGTCGACATCATCGAGTGGCCAAGGGCCGAAGGCATGAACTTCGTGGCGGCGTTCTGCCAACTTTGGGGTAAGAGGAAGAGGATGATGGGAATCACGAGCAGGAGTGACGTGAAAGCGGAGATACTGGCAGCGCTCTGGCGCAGGATCAGTCCGAAAGCGAGACCGAGCACCGCGAGCAAGGTGAGATAGACGCCACCGAGCAGTACCGAGCGCAACACCGCGCTGCTTCCGAGTGAGGCGGTGGGAACGACGCCGGAGAAGATTGACTGGCCGAGGAGGAAGGTGGCGACGCATGCCACCTCGGTGACTACGAACAGCGAACCGACGAGCACGAGGAGCTTGCCCACGACCACGAGGCCGCGCCGGGGTACGGCTGCGAAGGTGGTGCGGATCGAGCCCGATGAGTACTCGCTCGTAATGAACAGGGTGCCGATCACTCCGACCGCGAACTGGGCGAAGAGCGTG
>JAJZSM010000209.1:2487-3762 GCA_021849765.1 Actinomycetes bacterium
GCGAGCTTGCGGATAGGGTTCATCTGACTCCAGTTCGCCCGCACCGCCGTGGCGATCAGGGCTCCCAGTCCAACGGTGAGCACCGTGGTCACGATGACGCCCATCAGAGTCGAACGCACGCTACGGAACTTGATCCACTCAGATCGGGTGACCGAGGCGAGAGTCACGCCGTTCACGAGGCGGCCCTTGCCGATCCGTATTCGATCGAGTCGGCCGTTAGCTCCATGAAGACTTCTTCGAGCGAGGCGCGTTGCGGTGTCAGTTCGTTCAGGGCAATGCCGTCGGCCAGGGCGATCTCGCCAATCGCGGAGCTGGGAACCTTTCCAACGTCGAGTCCGCGTTCGCTCACCGCTACGCTTGCGCCGGCGTCGCGAAGGCGCTGGGCCAGGCGCGCGTCATCGGCGCTGGCGACGAAGACCGTTCCCGCGCTCGTGCGCGTCAGGTCGTCTACCGACCCCTGGGCGATGAAGCGGCCGCGACCGATCACGATGATCTGATCGGCCGTGAGGGCCATCTCGCTCATCAGGTGAGAACTGACGAAGACCGTACGCCCCTCGTGTGCGAGGGTGGCGAAGAACTCGCGGATCCAGCGAATGCCCTCGGGGTCGAGGCCGTTGACGGGCTCATCGAAGAGAAGTACCCCGGGATCGCCGAGGATCGCCGCGGCGATGCCGAGCCGCTGACTCATGCCCAGGGAGAAGCCGCCGACCTTTTTGTCCGCCACGGACGCGATGCCAGCGAACTCGAGTACCTCGTCCACGCGTGTCAGGGGTATCGCGTTCGAGGTTGCGAGCGCGCGCAGGTGATTGCGTGCACTGCGCCCGGGGTGTACCGACTTCGCGTCGAGTTGGGCGCCGACCTCGCGCAAGGGAGCGGGAAAGTCACGGTAGGCGTGCCCGTCGATCGAGGTCCGCCCCTTGGTCGGCCGGTCGAGACCGAGCATGATGCGCATCGTTGTCGACTTGCCCGAGCCGTTCGGACCGAGGAAGCCGGTGACCACACCGGGGGCGACGTCGAAACTGAGATCGTCCACCGCCACGGTGTCGCCGTAGTGCTTGGTGAGATGATCGACGCGCAACATGTTCTGTGTCGAACACTAGCGATGCCCGCGTAAATCGATCGCAGCGCTAGTGATGCGTGGTCGCTTCGCCTCGTTCGCGACAGAGGGCGCAGGTTCCCGAGATGGCGACGTGATGGCGATCAAGGAGGAAGCCGTAGGTCGTCACCAAATCGCGGCTGAGGGCGTCGAAGTGAGCGGCGGGGATCTCCTGGGTC
>JAJZSM010000210.1 GCA_021849765.1 Actinomycetes bacterium
AAATATCTTGGCAGCTGGGACACGGGTGGCGGGGCGTTGTAGTCTCGCCCAATGGATCGCACGCTGCGCACCACCTCGGCCGACGGAGCCGTCGTCGAGTTCGGCCTCGTGCGTCATGCGCTGCTCGAGAAGCTCGCCTCGGGGCTGCTGCGCGCGGAGGACGTGTGCGACGCGCACCCCGAACTGCTGCGCGCCGCACGCAACATCGGCCGCGGGAGTGGCGAGCAGTGCCCGGTCTGTCACGACGGACCGCTCGTCGAGGTGACCTACGTCTTCGGTGCCCGGCTACCCGCGGGTGGCACGTGTCCGACGTCGCGCGCCGAGCTGGCCAAGCTCGAGCGGCGCGAGGAGCCGGTCCAGTGCTACGCCGTGGAGGTCTGCGTCGCGTGCCACTTCCACCACCTGGCGAGGCGATGGGGCGCTGGTGGACGGGCTCGTCGCGCTGTTCGGGGCCGGGCGTAGAGTCGAAACGTGAGCCTGAGCGCGTTGACCCTACGGACCCGAAAGCGCCGTGACGGCGCCGAACCGATTGTCATGGTCACGGCATACGACGAACCGGGCGCTCGCTACGTTGACGCCGCCGGCGTCGACATGATCCTCGTGGGTGATTCACTCGCGAACGTGGTGCTCGGTCAGGCCGACACCTTGCATGTCACCGTCGAGGACATGGTCCACCACGTCGCGGCGGTCGCGGCGGCGCACCCCGCCGCTCACGTGGTCGCCGACATGCCCTGGCTGAGCTATCACGTCGGGGAGGCCGAGGCGGTGCGAAACGGCGCCGCACTGGTACGGGCGGGGGCCGAGAGCGTCAAGCTCGAGGGCGGACGAAATCGGGTGGGTGTGGTAAAGGCCCTCCACGACGCCGAGATCCCGGTCATGGGACACCTCGGCTTGACGCCCCAGAGCGTGCTCGCCTTCGGTGGGTTCAAGATCCAGTCCAAGACGCGCGAGGCGGCCAAGGTCCTCATCGAGGACGCACTAGCGCTCCAGGACGCGGGCGTCTACGCAGTCGTGATCGAGGGTGTTCCCGCCGTCGTCGGGACGATGGTGACCGAGGCGCTCAACGTGCCCACGATTGGCATCGGTGCCGGACCGGACACCGACGGCCAGGTGCTCGTCTTCCACGACCTGCTGGGGCTCTCCAATCGCAAACCCGCGAAGTTCGTCCGCCAGTACGCCGATCTCGGTTCGGCGATCACCGAGGCGGTCTCGCGGTACCGCGACGACGTGCGCGCCGGGTCGTTCCCGGACGAGTCCGAGGTCTACCCGACGCCCGCGGGGTGGCTCGACTAGCCAGAATCAGCCCTCTGGGCTAGACTTATCGGTCCCATCGGTGATGGGAATGAACCCTGCTGCGTTTTCCGCGCAGCCCGGCACGCCGGACCACAGGGAAAGGAAGTGGCCATGAGGCCGTATGAAACCATGATTGTGTTCGACACAACCGTCGACGCACAGTTGATTCAGGTAGCGCTCGACCGCGCACTCGAAACGATCCGTACGAATGGTGGAACCCCGGGGACCATCGACCGTTGGGGAAAGCGCCCACTGGCGTACGAGATCAAGAAGCGCAAAGAGGGGTACTACGTGCTCGTTGAGTTCGCCGGAGAATCGACGACCGTTGACGAGTTGCACCGGATTCTGACCTTGTCCGATGAGGTGCTGCGCTTCAAGATTCTTCGTCGAAACGAGCGTCCCAGCCGTCGCGTACCCGCGTCGACCCCGGCCCGCTCCGAAGAAGTGTAAGGAGAGCAGATGCCTGACAACACCATCACGATCGTGGGCAACATCACCCGCGACCCGGAGTTGAAGTTCCTCAATAGCGGCCAAGCGGCGGTTCGGCTGTCGGTGGCGGTGAACCGGCGCTGGCAGAACCGTCAGACCCAGGAGTGGGAAGAGCGCGTCTCGTACTTTGAGGTGACTGGCTACGGGCCGATGGCCGAGAACGCGGCCAACTCGCTGTCCAAGGGTACGCGCGTGGTCGTCACGGGTCGTCTGGAGCAGCGCAGCTGGGAGACCGAGAACGGCGACAAGCGTTCGATCGTCGAGATCAACGCCGACGAGATCGCCCCGTCGCTGCGCTTCGCCACCGCGGTGGTCACCAAGACCCCGCGTCCTGACGCCCCGTTCCGCGACGCCGAACGCCCAGCAACGCCCCGCACCAACGAACCCACCACGTACGCCTACGACGAGGAGCCCTTCTAATGCCACGTATCAATAACCCGAAGCCGCCGAAGCGCGCGCCGAAGATCGACACGCGCCGCGGTGTCAAGAAGAAGCCCTGCGCCTTCTGCCAGCACGGTGTCGGCACGGTCGACTACAAGGACCTGGCTCAATTGCGCAAATACATCTCGGACCGCGGCAAGATTCGCGGACGCCGGGTGTCGGGCAACTGCCAGCAGCACCAGCGTGACGTCACTGACGCGATCAAGACCGCCCGTGAACTGGCACTCCTGCCGTACACGCAACGTACCGTGACCGAGCGCCGCGGTGGCCGCGGTGGTCGTGACGATCGCGGTCCGCGTGGACCCCGCCCCGACCGTGAAGCGCCTGTGGCCGAGGCCGAGGCTGAATCGTCAGAGGTCAGTGTCGACGACGCGATGCTCGAGGACGCGAGCGAAGCGGCGGCGGTGTTCATGGCAACCGAGGAGGTCGGCGAATGAAGATCCTGTTGCGCAGTGATGTCCAGGGGCTTGGACGCCGAGGCGACATCGTGGACGTGAAGACCGGCTACGCACGGAACTACCTGCTCCCGACGGGTGCGGCACTCGCCGCCACCGACACGATGGAGCTCCAGGCCGCCTCGATGCGTAAGAAGCGTGACCTGCGCGATGCCCAAAGTCGCGAGGCGGCGATGACCCAGCGTTCCGTCATCGAGGCCGCGACTGTCACCGTGGCGGCTCGCGCGAGCACCAATGGTCGCTTGTTCGGTTCGGTGACCGAGGCTGACATCGTCAACGCCCTACGAACGGCGACGGGGATCTCCCTCGACCGCACCGCAATCCACATGGCCGAGCACCTCAAAGAGGTCGGACCGGCGACGACCAGTGCCACGCTGTTCGACGGTGTCGAGGCCACGATCACCGTCGAGGTGATCGCCAAGTAACACCGAAGATCGAGTGATGACGACGCGCCGGGCCCTGCCCGGCGCGTCGTCACGTCTCGGTCGTGTCACAGGGACGGGGCAGTGTGTTGTTGTGAGGTTAGACACAGCATTTTCCCCACGTTGTTGTTCTTGCGCTCCACAGGCGTTGTCGGCGACCGTTGATGTCTTATGACGCAACTTGAATCGGACCGTGGTCGGACGCTGCCGGGCGGCGGCCGCGTACCCCCGAGCGCCCTCGAAGCTGAGGAGTCGCTCATCGGCGCGATGCTCCTGTCACCCGAGGCCGTGAGCATCGCCTATGAGACCGTGAGCGCGGAGGACTTCTATCGTCCGCTGCACGGACAGATCTTCACTGCGATCGTCGCGCTCGTGAACGCGGCCGAGCCCGTGGACTACGTGACGGTCCAGGCGAAGCTGCAGGAGCATGGGGCCGCGGCGGTCGAGCTCGCGGTCCTGTCCTCGCTCCAGCTCAACACACCCTCGGCCGCGAATGCCCAGCACTACGCGGAGATCGTGCGCGACAAGGCCCAGCAACGACGACTGATCGCCGTGGCTGGCGAGGTGGTCGACGACGCCTACCGTCCGACTGATGACGTGTCCGGCCTGATCGACGAGGCCGAGCGCAAGATCAACGCGATCGCCGACAATCGCCG
>JAJZSM010000211.1 GCA_021849765.1 Actinomycetes bacterium
CTGCGTTGATTCGTTAAGAATTCACGAAGACTCGTTTGTACTGTAGTGGCGGGTAGTTCAATCGGCAGAACAGCGGACTTTGGATCCGAAGGTTGGAGGTTCGAGCCCTCCCCCGCCAGCCACCGAGCCTTCAGGGTCGAGGGCAGAGCCGTTCGAGGAGCGCGGCCAGCTCGAGCGGGGCGTCGCCCTGTATCGAGTGGCCGGCGTTGGCGACGTGCACGATGGTCGCGTCGGGTCGACGGCGGCGCAGTTCGGCCTCGTCCTCGTCGTCAACGACCGACCCCGACGCCATCCCACGGATCAAGGTGAGCGGGGCGGGAATCGATTCGATAAGGTCCCAGAGTTCGGCGGCGTCGGGCTCGCCCGCGTCGATCGACGGGTGCTGCTGGTGGCGCCAGACCCACGAGCCGTCGGGCCGCTGAATGGCGTTGTGCAAGATCCCGCGCCGCAGCGACGAGACCGATCGCGTCGGATTGAAGCGCACGGTGCGCTCGAGCAGCGAGTCGAAGTCGTCGAAAGTCTTCGGCCCGTTCACGAACTCGGTGATGTGGTGCGCTTTGGCCTCGTTCACGCCGGGGGTGATGTCAATCAGTACCAGAGACGAGACAAGGTCGGGTCGTGTCGCGGCGAGCACGACGGCGGTGAGACCACCGAGCGACATGCCCACGAGCGGCAGCGGGGGCGTAGTCACTTGGGGCAGGGCCACGGCGAGGTCGTTCGCGTGACTGCGAAAGGCCGCCGAACCGGCGGGGCTGGCGTCGGAGTGGCCGTGACCGGGTAGGTCGATCGCCACGAGGGGCCGCTGCATGGCCAGGGCGACCGTGTCGAACGTGTGCGCGTTCTGTGCGCCGCCGTGAACCAGCACGAGTTGCGCAGCCGCGTCTCCCCAGCGCAGTCCGCTGACCTGTCGCAGCCCGTCGACGGCGACGAAGAACCGCTGTACGGGTGGGATGGGCGCGTCCAGACCCCACTCCGCGAGGTTTTCGTGGAAGTACGCGAACTCGTTGTAGTCGTAGCCACCCACCACTGGCATCGTAGAAGACGCCGGTGGCGAGTACCTACACCTCGGCCGACTCGGCGGCCGGCTGGGCTTGGTCGCCCTGGGCGGCGCGCTGCTCGGCTACCTGGCGGTGCACGTCGGCCATGTCGACTTCCATGACCTTGCCGATGAGCTCTTCGAGGGCGCGCTCGGGTAGTGCCCCGGCCTCGGCGTAGAGCACGACTTGTTCACGGATGATCATCAGCGTCGGGATCGAGTAGATGTTGAACGCCGCGGCCAACTGCTGCTCCACCTCGGTGTCGACTTTGGCGAAGACGAGGTCTGGGTGCGCTTCGGAGGACTTCTCGAAAATCGGTGCGAAGGTCCGGCACGGGCCACACCAGGCGGCCCAGAAGTCAATCAAGACGACGTCATTGGACGAGACGACCTCGTCGAATCGATCGGCGGTGAGTTGTACGGTCGCCATGGGTGCTCCTTTTGCGTCTCGGCTACGGAGACCAGTATACCCCCTGGGGTATTGGACCGTGACGGCCGTGTGACCGGGCCGACGCACGACGCGGCAGCGTTGGTGCTAGAGAGTAGGGCGTGAATCGACCTACCTGCGTCGTAGTCCTCGCGGCGGGCGAGGGGTCGCGGATGCGGTCGGATCGACCTAAGCCGCTGCATGTGCTCAGTGGGCGTCCGCTGGCCTACTTCGTCTTGGACGCGACCGATCTGGACGGGGTGCGCGCGACAGTCGTCGTCGTCGGGCATCAGGCCCGGTGGGTGGAGAAGGTGCTCGGACAGCGGCCGAGTGGCGTACCGGTGCGCTTCGTGGAGCAGTTCGAGCAGCTAGGCACCGGCCACGCCGTGTCCGCGGCCATGCCCACTGTGACCGAAGTCGCCGGCGAAGACGACCTCGACGTGGTGATCGTGCCCAGTGACACGCCGCTGCTGCGTCGCGAGACGATGGCCGACCTGGTTCAGCGCCACCGCGAGAGCGGCGCCGCGATCACCGTACTCTGCGCCAATCTGGCCGATCCCACGGGCTACGGGCGTATCGTGCGGGCCCGAGACGGCTCCATCGAGCGCATCGTGGAGGAGCGTGACGCCACGGACGACGAGCGCCGCCTCACCGAGGTCAACACCGCGATCATGGTCGTTCGCGCGAGCCTGCTCGGCCCGGCATTGCGTCGCGTCGACCGCCGCAACGCCCAGCGCGAGTACTACCTGACTGACGTGGTCTCGGTGCTGCACGACGCGGGGCACCTCGCTAGTGCCGTCGTGCTCGAGGACCCCCTCGAGGCAACGGGGGTGAACGACCGCGAGCAGCTCGCCGCGGCCGAGTCGGTGATGCGCGAACGGATCAATCGACGCTGGCTGCGTGCTGGTGTGACGATCTGGGACCCCGCGACGACCTACATCGACGCCGACGTCGAGCTGACGGCCGGCGTGTCGCTCCTACCCGGCACAGTGCTGCGTGGGCGCACCGTCGTGGGTGTGGGCTCGTCGATCGGGCCGAACGCCCACGTGTGCGACGCCGTCATCGGTCGAGAGGTCCGACTCGGCACCGTCGAGGTCGATCGGTCGGTTGTCGGCGACTCGGCGATCGTGGAGTCCTTCAGCGTGCTCGGACCCGGCAGCGAGGTTGCCGTCGGAGAGGTCATCGCTGCGGGGACCCACCGGCCTTTCTGAACGCCCTCGCGGCACCTTGTACGCTGGGTCGGTGGAGTCGCTCGCGAAACGCCGCTTGGTAATCGTGACGGGACGCTGCCACCCCGCCCTCGCCAAGGACATCGCCGACCGCCTGGGTGTCGAGCTGACCGAGGCCAACGTGCGTGAGTTTGCCAACGGCGAGATCCACTGCCGGTTCGACGAGTCGATCCGCGGCGCTCACGTCTTCATCGTCCAGACGCACTCCTCGCCGGTCAACGACGCCGTGATGGAACAGCTGATCATGATCGACGCCGCCAAGCGGGCATCGGCCAAGAGCATTACCGCCGTCATCCCCAACTACGGCTACGCCCGCCAGGACCGCAAGTCGGCGGGCCGAGAGCCGATCACGGCCAAGCTCATCGCCGACATGCTCCAGACCGCGGGCGCCAATCGCGTCCTGTCGGTGGACTTCCACTCGGGCCAGATTCAGGGATTCTTCGACATCCCGGTGGACCACCTGGTCGCGGCGCCGGTGCTCGAGGCCTACCTCAACGCGAACGCCGACCCCCACGACATGGTCGTGGTGGCCCCCGACGCCGGTCGCGTGAAGGTCGCCGAACGCTACGCCCAACACCTGGGCTGTGACCTCGCGCTGGTGCACAAGACGAGGCCCCGCGGACTGGTCAACGTGGCCGAGGCGCGCCACATCGTCGGCGACGTGCGTGGTCGTCACTGCGTCTTAATCGACGACATGATTGACACCGCGGGCACGATCGTCGCGGCCTGTGACCTACTCAAGACCCACGGAGCCGAGGAGATCTGGGTCATGGCGACCCACGCCGTCTTCTCGCCGCCCGCCGTCGAGCGGCTGTTCAACGCACCCGTGAGCCGCGTTATCGTCACCGACACCTTGCCACTCGGCCCCGAGCGCCGTTTCGAGAAGTTGGAGATCCTGTCAGTCGCGACGATCGTCGCCAACGCTATCTCGGCCATTTTTGAGGATTCCTCGGTTTCGGACATCTTCGGCGGCGAGAATCTGCTCTAGGCCGGGTTCGCCACCCTGGCGCGCACGGACTAGACTCTTCGTCCTGTGTGCCGCCCTCGTTTGGGGATCG
>JAJZSM010000212.1 GCA_021849765.1 Actinomycetes bacterium
GAGGGTGGGGGCCACCTCGCGAGTGTGACCATCGCCTACGAGACCTGGGGCGAGCCCAACGACGCGGGCACCAACGCGGTGCTCGTGCTGCACGCGCTCACCGGCGACTCCCACGTGGCCGGTCCGGCCGAAGCGGGCCACCCGACGCCGGGCTGGTGGGACGGGGTGGTCGGGCCGGGACTCGCCATCGACACCGACCGGTACTTCGTCGTCTGTCCCAACGTGCTCGGGGGCTGTCAGGGAACGACGGGCCCGTCCAGCCTCGCGCTCGACGGCCACCCCTACGGATCGCGGTTCCCGGTGGTGACGATCCGCGACATGGTGGCCGTGGAGACGATGCTTGCCGACCACCTGGGAATCGACCGCTGGGCGGCGGTCGTGGGCGGCTCGATGGGCGCCATGCGGGCCCTCGAGTGGGCCGTCGCGCACCCGAACCGGCTCGAGCGCGCCGTCGTCGTCGCGGCCGGCGCGGCCGGCACCGCGGACCAGATCGCGCTCTGCTCACTGCAGGTGCGCGTCATCCGCGCCGACCCCGACTTTCACGACGGCAACTACTACGAGGGACCGGGCCCGCGAACGGGCCTCGCCATCGCGAGGGGCATCGGTCAGTTCAGCTATCGCACCTGGACCGAGTTCGAGGACCGGTTCGGCCGCGTCGCCCAGGACGACCGTGCCGTGCTCGACGGCGGGCGTTACGCCATCGAGTCCTACCTGCGCCACCAGGGCGAGAAGCTCGCAGGACGCTTCGACCCCAACAGCTACGTCGTCTTGAGCGAGGCGATGAACCACCACGACGTCGGCCGGGGCCGTGGCGGGGTGGTCGCGGCGCTGAAGAGCGTGCGCGTGCCAGTCACCGTGGCGGGGGTCTCGTCGGACCGTCTCTACCCCCGTGAACTCCAGGAGGAACTCGCGCGGCTCATCCCGCGCGCCGGTCTGGTCAAGGTGATCACCTCACCGGCCGGACACGACGGCTTCTTGATCGAGACCGACCAGGTCGCTGGGATCGTGTCCGAAGCGCTCGCCGAGCGCTAATCGCGCACGTCGAGTTCGGCTTCGCGCCACCCGTCGGGCGTCGCGATCGCCTCGGCCACACGATTGACTACGGCAACGAAGTGGTCCGGTTCGACCAGGTGCGGGAGGTGTCCGAGCCCGGGCCACTCGACGAGGCGCGCCGTGGGGACGCGCTCGGTCAACCACGACTCGTAGTGTTCGGCGAGGGGCGACCCGTGCAGCGCGAGGTAGGGCACGGCGATGGGTCGGGTGATCGAGTCGACGTGGGCGTCGAGGCCCGCCGCGTCCAGATTGAAGATCGCCGACCAGATCCCGAGCACCGCCGCCTGGTTGAACCGGCGCTCGCGCGCGAGCCGGTCCCACTCGTCGTCGTCGAGCGCGCCGCGCATGGTGCCAAAGACCATGAGCATGATCGGTTCGAACTGGTCGGGCTCGCGAAGCTGGTCCTGGAACGGGCCGACCATCGCCTTAAAGGCGGCGAGGTCGAGCGACTGGTCGATGTTGACCGCGCCCGAACAATCGAAGCGCGATGCGTAGGCCGTGGCGATGTAGCCGCCGAGTGAGTGGCCGACCACGAGTGGGGAATCGAGCGCGAGATTGACGACCACCTCGTGGACGTCACCCGCAAGGGTCACGACGTCATAGGGCGCGCGGTCAAAGGATTCGCCGTGCCCACGCAGGTCGACACTCACGACGTCGAAGGTGGCCGCGAGTGACGCGAGCAGCGGGTCCCACACCCGTCGGGTGTCGGTGAGGCCGTGGATGAGCACGAGCGATGGTCCCGAACCGAGTCGTTCGTAGGCGAGCACCGTAAGGTTCTAGCAGACTCAGCGGCGCACCCGGTCGAGGTGGTAGCGCAGCGCGATCGCGGCGGCCGCGCCCTCGCCGACCGCCGACGCCAGCTGCTTGGTCGAACCCTCGCGGACGTCACCGGCGACGTAGACCCCCGGCAGCGACGTGCGGAACTGCTCGTCACTGAGGACGAAGCCCTGGTCGTTGCGTTCGACCACGCCCGCGAGAAACCCGGTGTTGGGTTCGAGCCCGATGAAGACGAAGGCCCCCGCGGCGGCGTGGGTCCGTTGCTCACCCGTTGCCCGGTCGGCCAGTACGACTGACGCGAGTTTGCCACCGGGGCCCCCTTGGAAGGCGACCACCTCCGTGCCGACCAGTACCGACATCGCGGGATGGGCGGCCACCTTGTCCTGGAGCAGTCGGCTCGCACGAACCTCGTTCTCGTACTCGACGATGGTCACGTGCTCGGCGAACTGGGTGAGAAAGAGCCCCTCTTCGAAGCCGCTGTTGCCCCCGCCGATGACGACGACCTCGTCGGCGCCCCGGTAGAAGGGTCCGTCACACGTGGCACAGAAGTGGATCCCCGCGCCGATGAGGTCTGCTTCGCCCGTTGCCCCGGTACGCCGATAGAGCGAACCGGTGGCGAGCAGCACCCCGTGGGCGCGATACTCGTGCCCCGTCGACGTCGACACCGCGATCCAGGATTCGTCGACCGGCTCGATGGCGGTCACCGCGACGGCCTGGAGAATCTCGACACCGTAACGCTCAGCCTGTCGACGCATCCGATCGGCGAGATCGTGTCCGGCCACGCCTTCGGGGAAGCCTGGGTAGTTGTCGAGGCGTTCGGTGACCCCGGCCTGTCCACCAACGGCCGACTTCTCGACGATGAGGACCGAGAAGTTCTCGCGCGCGGCGTAGATCGCGGCGGTGAGCCCGGTCGGACCGCCACCGACGATGACGAGGTCGTAGGCCTTCTCGGCGGCCACGCGCGAGAGTCCGAGCTTGTCGGCGAGCTCGTCGTTGCCGGGCTCGGCGAGGTGGGTGCCGTCGGGGAAGATGATCGTGGGGATGATCCGGCTCCCAGCGTTCAAGGCCTCGACTCGCTCGGTGTACTCGGGGTGCTGCTCGAGGTCGATCCACTCGTATGGCACGCGCTGTTCGCCGAGGAAGGTTTTGGCCCGTCGGCAGTCCGGGCACCAGCTGGCGCCAATGACGGTGAGCGGTGTCGCAGTCGTGCTCGACATGGTTCCTCGTTCTCTCAGGCTCTCGGTATAACTATACAGGTCTGTCTAGTATGATGTGACCGTGACACGGACGTCGGCTCGCGAGCGCCTCCTTGATACCGCGGCGACGATGTTCTACCGCGACGGCATCAACGTCACCGGCATCGACCGGGTGATCGCGGGTGCCGGGGTGGCCAAGGCGAGTCTCTACAACAACTTCTCGGGCAAGGACGAACTGATCGCGGCCTACCTCGAGGCGAGCCTCACCCGGTTCCTCGACCTGCTCGATGGGTTGGACGAGGTCACCGACCCGGGCGAGCGGCTCGCGCGGTTCTTCGCCGAGCTCGTCCGCAGCGCGAACGACGCCGTCTTCAGCGGCTGCCCCTTCGCCAACGCCGCCGTGGAGGTTGCTCCCGACTCGGCGGCGCACGAGGTCATCGTTCGCTTCTATGAGTACCTGGCGCGGTTCTTCGCGCGTGTGGTGGCGACCACGCCCGACGACCCGGCCGTCAAACAGCTGATCGTCTGCTACGACGGCGCGATGTCGGCGGCGAAGATCCTACGTGACCCCTCACTCATCGCGGCGGCCGCGGCGCTCGCCCAACGAGTCGTGGCGACGCCGTGAGGCTGCGCGCGATCGTCTTTGACGCCGTGGAGACGCTGTTCAGCCTCGACGCCGTTGGCGCCGCGCTCGAGGCTCGCGGGTACCCGGGGACCCTC
>JAJZSM010000213.1 GCA_021849765.1 Actinomycetes bacterium
CGGCTCGCGCCCGAGACGCCGGTCACCGTGCTGCACCACCTCGGGCTCGCCGACCAGGTCATCGAGGTCCGAGCGGCTCGCGAGCTGTCCGGATTCGCGGCGGACCACTTGACGTCGCTCTGGGTGGAGGAGCTGCGAAGCGCCGGGGCGGCGACCGATGACCTGGTGTCGCTCACGCGCACGCTTCGTCGCGACTGTCCCTGGGACCAGGAGCAGACCCACGCCTCCTTGACTCGTCACCTGCTCGAGGAGGCCTACGAGGCCCTCGACGCCCTCGAGAACCTCGTTCGAGACGAACCCGAACCGACGCCCGCCGTGATCGCCCACGTCCAAGAGGAGCTCGGCGACCTGCTGTTCCAGATTGTCTTTCACGCCGAACTCGGCGACGAGCTCGACCGCTTCAACCTGGCCACGATCGCCGACGCGGTGCGCAGCAAACTCATCGGGCGTCACCCGCATGTCTTCGCGGACGTCGAGGTGCGCGACGCGGACGATGTCGCGGTGCGCTGGGAGGTGATCAAGCAGGCCGAGAAGGGTCGGACCTCGGTGCTCGACGGGATCGCGTGGCAACTGCCCGCGCTCACCCTGTATACCAAGCTGTTGCGCAAGGCGACCTCGGTGGGCGTGGCGCGCGAGGATCTCGCTCCCGAACTCGACGCCGCGGCGCGGGCCCTGGCCGCGCTCGACGCCACGCCCGCGGTCTCTGACGCGAGCTCGACCTCGGACGTCAATCTCGCCTGGGGTGACGCGATCGAGGCGCTGGCACGGGCCGCGTACGGCGCCGGCGTCGATCTCGAGGGCGTGCTGCGCGACCGAGTCCATCGCGTCGCTGCGCGCGTTCGCGCGATTGAGTCGTCACCCGAGGGTCACGAGGACACCAACTAGCGTTGAGCCGAGTGGGAAGGAGTCGCCATGAGCGCGATCGAACTGGTACGAGGTAGGCAGATCCTGGATTCACGTGGCAATCCGACCGTTGAGGCCGAAGTGCTCCTCGAGTCGGGGGCCGTCGGTCGTGCCGCATCGCCCTCGGGCGCCTCGACGGGTATCCACGAGGCCGTGGAACTGCGCGACGGTGGGGACGCTTGGGGCGGCAAGGGTGTTGAGACCGCCGTGGGCCACGTGAACGGGGAGATCTACGACGCCCTCGAGGGTTTTGACGCCCTCGAACAGCGACGGATCGACTTCGCGCTGATCGACCTCGATGGCACCGACAACAAGTCCCGCCTGGGCGCCAACGCGATGCTCGCCGTCTCACTGGCCGTGGCCAAGGCCGCCGCCATGGAGTCCAACGTGCCGCTCTATCAGTACCTGGGCGGGGTGAACGCCCACGTTCTACCGGTACCCATGATGAACGTCCTCAACGGCGGGGTGCACGCCGCGAACTCGGTGGACTTCCAGGAGTTCATGGTGATGCCCGTCGGTGCGTCGTCATTCGCCGAGGCCCTGCGGTGGGGCACCGAGACCTACCACGCCTTGAAGGGGGTGCTCGCCAAGCGCGGACTCGCGACGGCCGTCGGGGACGAGGGAGGGTTCGCACCGGACCTCGCGGACAACGAGAGTGCCGTCAAGATCCTCGTCGAGGCGATCGAGTCCACCGGACGGACCCCGGGACTCGACGTCGCTATCGCGCTCGACCCGGCGACTTCGGAGCTCTGGCGCGACGGGGCCTACCACCTGGATGGGGAGGGACGCGTGCTGTCGAGTCTCGAGTTCGTGGACTACTGGGCCGACCTGTGTGACCGGTACCCGATCGTTTCCCTTGAAGACGGCATGGCCGAGGAGGACTGGGACGGTTGGGCGGCGTTGACAACGAAGCTCGGTGGTCGCATCCAACTCGTCGGCGACGACATCTTCGTGACCAACTCGACGCTGCTCCAGCGTGGAATCGAACGCGGGGTCGCCAACTCGATCCTGATCAAGTTGAACCAGATCGGCACGCTGACTGAGACCCTGGACACCGTGGCACTGGCCAACCGCGCCCGCTACACGACAGTGATTTCGCACCGTTCGGGCGAGACCGAGGACGTGACGATTGCCGACGTGGCCGTGGCGACGAACGCCGGCCAGATTAAAACGGGGGCACCGGCGCGTTCTGACCGGGTGGCGAAGTACAATCAACTCCTGAGGCTCGAGGAGCAGTTGGGTGATCAGGCCCGGTTCCTCGGCGCATCGTCTTTGTCGGGGGCGGTCGGTGGCAACAACCCATAACATCGCGACGAAGCAGAAGGGCCAGATTCAGTGGCTCTATCCGCTCTCGATTGTGACGGCCATCGCCATGGTGGTCGCGTGGTTCCCCCTTGGCACGTTGCTCCACCAGCAGGGAGAGCTGTCGGCCACCGCCCAGCAGATCGCGGTGATCAAGCGTGAGCAGCAGGCCCTGTCGGCCCAGCAGCGCACGATTGCGACCAAGGCTGAGGCGACGATGCTCGCGCGTCAGCTCTATCAGCTGGTCAAGCCCGGTCAGAGCCTGATCCAAGTGCTCCCGGGCACGGCCGCGGCTGAGGGAGCGGGCAGCGGTGACCCGGGGTACCAGCCCCTCGTGGCCCCGTCGTCGGTGTCGGCGGCACCGGTCACGGCCGCGCACAGTCCGTCGACTGGTTCGGGCGGATTCTTCTCGCGGCTCGTTCGCACGCTCGAGTTCTGGCGTTGAGCACGTTTCGCGACGCGTCGCGGGACGATCTGCTCGCCGTCGAGGCGTTAATCGGTCGCCCACTGGCGGGCCGCTGTGCGGTCGTCGTTCGCCGGCTCGACGGACGGCCCGTCGTGATCGAGAACGAGCCCCACCTGCGCGACGGGACACCGATGCCGACCCTGTACTGGTTGGTCGACCGGGAGCTGCACGTATCAGTGAGCCGACTCGAGGGCGAGGGTGGGGTCCACCGCTTCGAAGCGCTCGTTGACCCCGTTGAGCTGGCCGCGGCGCACGACGACTACGCGCGCCGCCGGGACGCGGCAGTCGTCCAACCCGACGCGGTGGCGCCCGTCGGCGGAGTCGGCGGCACGCGTCGTGGGGTCAAGTGCCTCCACGCGCACCTCGCGAACTTTCTCGTCGGGGCGAACGACCCGGTCGGTGCGCTCGTGGCCGCGGCCGTCGATCTACCCGAACTGCGCGTCGAGGACGTCCGTGCCTGAGCGGGTGGCGGTCATCGACTGCGGATCGAACTCGACGCGTCTACTGATCGCCGATGGCTCGGGACGCGCCCTCGAGCGGGTGATGCGGATCACCCGGTTGAGCGCGGGCGTCGACGCGACGGGCCGCCTGACGCCTGAGGCCATGGCACGGACTTTCGCGGTGCTCGGTGAATACCGTGCCCTCATGGACCGTCACGACGTCGCTGTGGGGATGGTGGTCGGCACCTCGGCCATCCGCGACGCGACCAATCGTGACGAGTTCGTCGACGGCGCGCGTCGTCTCACGAACGTCGAGGTCCGGGTGCTCGACGGACGCGCCGAGGCCGAGTTCTCCTACGAGGGGGCGACGGCCGGACTGGCCCCTGACCCGCGCACGACGATGATCGTCGACGTCGGTGGCGGCAGCACCGAACTGGCGGCGCGCCTCGACGGCGTGCTGCACGCGGTGTCGATGCAGTTGGGTTGTGTGCGCGTGACCGAACGGGCGCTCGGGCGCGAGGTCGTGACCGAAGACCGGCGCCGCACGGCGCAAGCGATGATCGACGACGCGCTCGACGCTGCGATGGCGACAGAT
>JAJZSM010000214.1 GCA_021849765.1 Actinomycetes bacterium
CGCACTCGGTGCCGGCGATGACCCCGATGCCCACCACCATGCCGCCGCCCATGGCGTAGTCCGAGTCGTAGCCCGCGAGGGCGGACAGTTCGAGGAAGGGGCTGTCGGGGTCGAGCACGGCCGCGATGCGCTCGCGAACGGGCATCTTGCCGCGGCTACGCAGCCGGGCCATCGCCTGCTCACCGCCGCCGGCGTTGGCCTGGTCGAGCAGGTCGTCGATGACGGCCAGCTGCTCGAGCATGTCGACGCGATTCTGCTGGAAAGCGTCGCCGACGACGTCGAGCCGTGAGACCAGGGCCGGGGCTAACAGGTGTCGCTCCACGCGCCGATACTAGGGCCGGCGCAGCGGTGAGTGAGAATGGCCGACGGGTAGGGTGGATGTGATGCGCGTCGCTCTGGGATCCGATCACGCTGGCTACGAGCTCAAGGCGCACCTCGTCGCCACGCTTGAACAGTGGGGCTACGACGTCGTGGACCTCGGTACCGAGAACGGCGAGGACAGCGTCGACTACCCGGACTACGGCGAGGCCGTCGGGCGCGCGGTCGTCTCGGGCGACGCCGACCTCGGCGTCGCGGTCTGTGGTTCGGGCATCGGGATCGCCATCGCGGCGAACAAGGTTTCCGGCGTGCGCGCGGCCGTGGTGCACGACGTGACCTCGGCGCACCTCGCACGCGAGCACAACCACGCGAACGTGCTCTGTCTGGGCGGTCGCCTGACGGGTGCGTCCGTCGCGGTCGAGGCGCTTCGTGCGTGGTTGGACGCCACGCCGGGCGAGGGTCGTCACCTGGGACGGATCGCGAAGTTGACGTCGCTCGACCAACGTCGGGCCTGAGAAGAGAGGCGGCCGTGGAGTCTTCCCCGTTCGACGCATGGATTACAAACGACGACGAGTTGGTGTCGTTGCTTGCCCAGGAGTGGCAGCGACAGACGTCGACGTTGCAGCTGATCGCGAGTGAGAACTTCGCGTCGCCGGCGGTGATGGCAGCGACCGGATCTGTCCTGACCAACAAGTACGCCGAGGGCTACCCGGGACGGCGCTACTACGGCGGCAACCAGATCGTCGACGAGGTCGAGGACCTGGCCCGGCGTCGTCTCACCGCCCTTTTCGGGGCCGATCACGCCAACGTCCAGCCCCACAGCGGGGCGAACGCGAACGTCGCCGTCTACCAAGCCCTGCTCGAGGCCGGTGACACCATCCTCGCGATGCGGCTCGACCAGGGTGGGCACCTCACCCACGGCTCACCGGCGTCGATGACTTCTAAGGCGTGGCACTTCGTCTCCTACGGCGTGACCGCGCGCAATGACGACCCCGAGCAGCCCGGCGAGTTGATCGACTTCGACAACGTTCGTGACCTCGCGCTCGAGCACCGACCCAAGCTGATCGTGGCCGGCGCGACCGCCTACGCGCGCCGCATCGATCCGTCACCGTTCCGCGAGATCGCCGACGAGGTCGGCGCTCTACTGATGTTCGACTCGGCCCACGTGGCCGGTCTGATCGCCGGTGGCTCGCACCCCAACCCCGTGCCCTACGCCGACGTGGTGACCTTCACCACGCACAAGACCCTGCGCGGTCCGCGCGGCGGCGCCATCCTCGCGCGAGCGGAGCTGGCTAAGAAGATTGATTCGGCCGTCTTCCCGGGCCAACAGGGGGGACCGCTCGAGCACGCCATCGCCGCCAAGGCGGTGTCGTTCCGCGAGGCCTCGCTCCCGTCCTTCTCGGTGTACACCGAGCAGATCGTCGCCAACGCCAAGGCCTTCGCGACGGCGCTCGCGGGTCACGGGTTTCGCCTGGTGTCCGGTGGGACCGAGAACCACATGGTCCTGCTCGACCTGCGCGAGTTCGACGCCGAGCTCACGGGCAAAGAGGCCCAAGAGGTGCTCGACCGCGCCGGGATCACGACGAACCGCAACACGATTCCCGACGACCCGCGCAGCCCCTTCATCACGTCGGGGCTGCGTCTCGGCACCGCCGCCCAGACGACGGCGGGCATGCGCGAGGGTGAGTTCACCCAGGTCGCGGACCTGATGGCGCGGGCCCTTCGCGGGCGCGCCGATGAGGCCGAGGTCAGTGCGGTGCGCGCCGACGTGGCCGAACTCTGTCGCTCGTTCAACCCGTACGCCACCTTCGTGAAGTAACCGTGCGCAACATCCTCGCTTACGCCGTTGTTGCGTTCGTCGGGGCCCTCGTGACCATGGTGCTCAACCGCCCGGCGCGGCTGATCTCGTTGCGGGTGGGCTACACGGCCCAGCCCGACGCCCGCAAGGTCCACCAGACGGTCACGCCCTACGGCGGCGGCGCCGCGATGCTGGTCGGCCTGTGCGTCGCCTTGGTCGCCGCGGTGTTCATACCCGAGCTGCGCATGGTGATCTCGTCGTCGCACGAGATGCTGGGGGTGGTCATCGCCACCGGCGTCATCTTCGTTGTCGGTGTCGTGGATGACTTTCGCGAGATGAGCCCACCGGCCAAGGTCGCCGGCCAGTTCCTCGCCGCCTCAGTGCTCTATTTCAGCGGCGCCACGATGTACCAATTGAAGCTGCCCTTCGCGGGCTTCGTCGTGCTCGGCCCGTCGATCCTGCCGGTGATCACCGCCGTGTGGGTCTTTGCGATCTCGAATGCGATCAACCTGATCGACGGCCTCGACGGTCTGGCCGCTGGCATCGTGGCCATCGCGTCGGCGACGCTGTGCGTGTACGGTCTTCGACTCGAGGACCTCGGGCTGTTACCGGTGACCAACGTGGGCCCGCTGATCGCGGCGCTCACCTTCGGCATCTGCGTCGGCTTCCTACGCGACAACTTCCATCCGGCCAAGCTGTTCATGGGCGACGCCGGCGCGCTGATGCTCGGACTCTTGATGTCGGCCTCGACGATGGTGATCGGGGGGCGCACCCCGCCAGCGAGCGGTGTCACCTTCTTCTTCTTCGCGCCCCTGCTCATCCCCGTGTTCATCCTCGGGGTACCGCTCATCGACGCGGTCTGGGCCTTCGTGCGACGCACAGCCTCGGGGCAGGGGTTCCACACCCCGGACAAGAACCACATCCATCACCGCCTCATGCGGCTCGGTCACGGACACCGTCGCACGGTGTTCATCCTCTGGCTCTGGACGGCGCTGCTGTGCGGTTTCGTCCTCTTCCCACTGTTCGAGCCGCGCGTGAACGTCTTCATCCCCTTCGGTGTGGCGTTGCTGCTCGTAGGGCTGCTCACCTGGTTCAGCCCGCTGCTCAACCGCTGGACCGGTCGCGGCACGGTAGACGCCGAGGCCACCGATGAGACGGTGAACTCGTGAGCGACGAGCCCAACGGGACGGACCCCGCGCCCCACGACGGTTCCCCCGACCAGCACGAAGATGTCGGCGACGGGACCTGGATCGGTCTGGGCGCACTCGCCGCGCTCGGCACGACGATCGCGATCACCGAGGCCGTTGGCGTCGTGCTCGGCATCTTGATCGACCGGACGTGGGGGACCACACCGTGGGGTCTCGTTTTCGGGATAGTGTTGGGGACGGTCGCCGCCGTGGTGAGCGTAGTGAAGCAAGTCCGGCGTTTCCTCTAGAAACCTAATTGCCCGTGCTTGAGAACCTACCCACGAACACGTTGCCGCGCCTGTTGAGGCGGACGACCGTCTCCGCCCTCGCGGCGGGACTCGTGGGCTTCGTGGTCGCCCTCTTCATCGCGCCACCCCTCGCCGCGATCGGCGTGGCG